>JANMFB010000228.1:0-11861 GCA_031377605.1 Ferruginibacter sp. | reverse complement strand
TTTTTGGCGGTGTCGTCATTGCAATGAACCGGTTAAATAAAATAATAAGTATTGATGAAAGGAATCTGCAGGCAACTGTTGAACCCGGTGTAATCAACCAGGTTTTTCAGGATGCTGTTATGGAAAAAAATCTTTTTTATCCGCCCGATCCGGCAAGCCGCGGAAGTTGTTTTCTGGGCGGCAACCTTGCAGAAAGTGCGGGCGGACCTAAAGCCGTTAAGTATGGCGTTACAAAAGATTATGTTTTGAATTGTGAAATCGTTTTAACAACAGGAGAAATTATATGGACAGGAGCCAATGTTTTAAAAAATTCTACCGGTTATAATTTAACGCAGTTAATAGTTGGCAGCGAAGGGACATTGGGCATCGTTACAAAAATTGTATTGAAACTTATTCCAAACCCAAAGTTAGACTTACTAATGCTCGTTCCATTTAATGATCTGGAAAAAGCAAGTGCAGCGGTGAGTGCTATTTTTAGAGCAGGGGTTGTACCAAGTGCAATGGAACTTGTAGAGGTAGAGGCGTTAAAAATTGTGAGTAGGTATCTTGAAAGTAATACAATTCCTATTGGAGATGATGTGGCTGCACATTTGATTATAGAAGTGGATGGAAACGATATGGATATTTTGATGAAAGATATTGAAACCATCAATACAGTACTAGAAACATTTGAATGCGGTGAGATATATTTTGCCGATGATGCGCAACAAAAAAATGAGTTGTGGAAATTGAGAAGGAGAGTAGCAGAAGCAGTAAAAATAGATGGTTATACTATTGAAGAAGATACAGTGGTTCCTAGAGCTTCATTGCCTGCACTGATTCATGGTGTAAAGGAACTTAGTAAGCAATATGATTTTAAAGTAGTGGCTTATGGTCATGCAGGCGATGGCAATTTGCACATCAGAATAAAAAAGGAAGGGAACATTTTTAGCCTCAACAATCCCAATGTAATACCAGCATTAAAAGCATTGTTTGAGTTGGTAAAATCGCTCGGCGGTACTATTAGTGGAGAACATGGTATTGGTCTTATTCAAAAAGAATACATCCCCATCATGTTCGATGAAATTACGTTAAATATTATGCGTGGAATTAAAAAAGTATTTGATCCAAACAATATTTTAAATAACGGAAAAATATTTGATACAAAAACAAATTAATAGTATGATACAAAAATTAGTAGCAGTTAGTTTGGCCGTTTCATTGTGTATCGCAAATGTGCAAGCACAAAGATCTGACGAAGAACAAGAAAGAAAACCGTTTTTTAAAAAAGAGAATTTATTTACAGGCGGCAGTGTGGGTGCAGGCTTTGGGCAGGGTGCTTTTTCTTTGGGCCTAGGTCCGTACTTTGGTTATAGCTTAAATAAATATGTGGATGTGGCAGCATCACTCAATTATAATTATGTTTCCCAAAGAGATCCTTTTTCTATAGCTAAATATAGGCAATCAATTATTGGACCTGGAGCATTTGTAAGATTATTCCCTGTAAAGTTTTTATTTGCTCAGGCACAGTATGAGTATAATTTTATACAGTTTAAAGATATTCCAGGAAACAATGCTCCAAATTTTATTACTAAATACAATGTACAAAGTTTTTTAATCGGTGGTGGTTATGCATCTGGGAGAGAAGGTGAAGGTACTCCTTATTTCTTTTTTTCTGTTTTGATAGATATAGGTAAAAATCCGCTTTCGCCTTATACAGACCAGTACAATAGAACGCAACCAATTATAAGGACCGGTTTACATATTCCTTTGTTTCAAGGTCAAGAGGGGGGTAGGAGGGGTGCAAAGGAAGATTGGTAATTTTATAAATACGGTCTAATTTCCGAAGACTCCTTTAAAACAGTTAACTGTTCCAATGGATGACTGTACAAGAAATCTTCTTCATACATCTTTGCTATATGAGCAATTAAGTTATCGTAAAAACCAGCCGAATTTAAAAAGAATATTTTTTTGTTGTGTATTTTTAGATTATTCCAAGTAAGCATTTCAAATAATTCATCCAGCGTTCCATAACCGCCTGGTAAAATAATTGCTGCATCAGATTTTTCATAAATCAATTTTTTTCTAGTATGCATATCATGTACTACAAATGATTCTGTAAGGTTGTTGTGCATATGTTCTTGTTCTTTTAGCAAAGAAGGAATGATACCTATAACTTTTCCATTATTCTCCAATGCACCATTGGCTACAGCGCCCATTAGGCCTTTGTTTCCTGCACCATATATAATCGCAATATCTTTATCCGCTAATATTTCTCCAAGCTTTTTTGCATCATCTGCAAATATAGAATTGTTGCCTGCTTTGCTCCCACAAAAAACTGCAATAGACTTTATACTCATCGTGTTTTAATATTATTCTGCAAAGACAACATTTTTTTTCCTATTTTCAATTTTATTTTATTGTAAAACAATCTGTATGTCACCGCTAATATTGCTTTCGTTTGTTATAGGTTATTTTTTGCTGTTACTTGCAGTTGCATGGTACACAAGTAAAAATTCTGATAATGATTCATTCTTTAATGGCAATAAAAATTCAAATTGGATGCTTGTTGCTTTTGGTATGATTGGGACATCGCTTTCTGGTGTTACGTTTGTGAGTGTTCCGGGCGATGTAGGTAAAATCAACTTCAATTATTTTCAGTTAGTTATTGGATACTTTTTTGGTTATTTGGTAATTGCGTATGTATTGTTGCCATTGTATTATAAAATGAATCTTACATCCATTTATACTTATTTAGAAAAACGAATAGGTGTAAGTGCACATAAGGCAGGAGCATTTTTCTTTATTTTGTCTCGTACAGTAGGAGCTACTGCAAGATTATATTTGGTAATTAATATTTTACAAATATTTATTTTAGAAAGATTAGGTGTTCCATTTATAGTAACCACTTTTGTTATTCTCTTAATGATTTTGCTCTATACTTTTGAAGGTGGGGTAAAAACTATTATTTATACAGATACTTTACAAACCACAGGAATGTTGGTAGGCTTGATAGCCTGTATATATTTTATAAGTAAGGCCATGAATACAGATTTTAGCGGTGTGTTTGACATGATGAAACAAAAGAACTATACGCAAGTTTTTAATTTTAATCCATTACAAGGGGGTAATTTTTTTAAGCAATTTCTGGGCGGTATGTTTATTACCATTACCATGACAGGCTTAGATCAAGAAATGATGCAAAAAAATATTAGTGTAAAAACTTTAGGAAGTTCACAAAAAAATATAATATCACTTAGCCTTGTTTTAATAGTAGTTAATTTTCTCTTTTTGTTTTTAGGAGGCGTATTGTATGTGTATGCTGCTGCTAATAATATTACTGCAACAGGCGATGATTTATTTCCTACCATTGCCCTTAGTGATACCTTTGCATCATCTATTGGTATTGTGTTTATCATTGCACTTATATCTGCGTTATTCCCTAGTGTAGATGGTGCTATTACCTCCCTCACTTCTTGTTTCTGTATAGATATTTTAGAGTTTAATAAACTTGAAATTACAGAAGCTGCAAAAAAGAAAAAACGATTAATGGTTCACCTTAGTTTTGCTATTGTATTCTTTGTACTTGTGCTTGTTTTTAAAGTAATCAATGATAAATCCATCATTCAATTTTTATTAAAATTTGCCGGTATTACGTATGGTCCACTGTTGGGTTTATTTGCATTTGGTATTTTAACCAAAAGGGTAATAAACCCAAAGTTAGTATGGCCCATTTGTATTGTAGGACCTTTGTTTACATTAATCTTGGATGTTTTTTGTAGTCCGGAGTTTTACGAAGCCAAGCTACACATGCAACTAGGTTTATCAGCAGTATCTAAGGCTATTTTTCACGGGTATAAAATAGGTCCGGAATTAATTCTGATAAATGGTGCAATTACACTTGCAGGTTTGTTAATTGTTTCTAAAAAAACTGCCGTAGAAAAAATGTAGAAATGGAGATAATAAGTGAAATAGCATCAAATTATATTGAAAAAAATACCACACCTTTTGATGGGTTATTACAACAAATATTAGATGATACAAATGCTAAGCACCCTCATGCACACATGATAAGCGGTTCAGTGCAAGGTAGGTTCTTGCAAATGATAAGCTGTATGATAAAACCGCTGAAAGTATTGGAAATAGGTACTTTTACAGGCTTCAGTGCTTTGTGTTTAGCTAGTGGGTTACAAGCAAATGGTATGTTGCATACGATAGAAATAAGGGAAGAGGATGCTAAAATTTCTCAAATTAATTTTAATAAGAGTGCTTTTACTTCTCAAATAAAATTACACTTTGGCAATGCAAAAGAAATCATTCCTACGCTGCAAGAGGAATGGGACATAATTTTTATAGATGCAGATAAAACGAGTTATATTGATTATTACGAATTAACTTTGCCAAAGTTAAAAACCGGAGCAATTTTAATGGTAGATAATGTATTGTTCCATGGCCAGGTATTAGATCAACATATTACTGGCAAAAATGCTATAGCCATAAATGCCTTTAATGAGCATGTAGCAAAAGATACGAGAACTGAGCAAGTAATTGTTTCCATCAGAGATGGGATTACACTCATAAGAAAATTATAACATGAAGAAAATAGTAAGTATCCTAGTATTATTTTTTGGGGTGAACAATTTGTTTGCACAAAGAATTACACCCGAAGAGTATGTGAGCACTTATAAAGATGCCGCCATTGCAGAAATGAAACGCTCTGGCGTGCCTGCATCTGTTACACTTGCACAAGGCATTTTAGAAACAGAATGTGGTAACAGTGAGCTTGTAAAAAAATCGAACAATCATTTTGGTATAAAATGTAAAAGTACTTGGACCGGCGAAAGTGTTCGCCATACAGACGATGCGCCCAATGAATGTTTTAGAAAATATGCAAGCGCTGCGGATAGTTATAAAGATCATAGTGATTATTTAAAAACAAGTCCACGCTATGCAGCATTGTTTGAGTTGCCATTAAATGATTATAAAGGATGGGCCTATGGCCTAAAAAGAGCAGGTTACGCCACAAATCCAAAGTATCCACAAATTGTTATTTCAAATATTGAAAAATATAATTTGCAACAATATGATATGAATGATATGCCTTCGTCAAATATTCAAGTTGTATTTAATACTCCTGTAATAAAAGAGGATATCGTAATTCCAAGCGAATCTTTATCGGTAGTTTCATACGAAGATGATGCTCTTGCAAAAGCAGTAAAAAGTAAATCTAAATTTAACGGATTAAAAGCCATATTTGCAAGCAAAGGAACATCTCTCCTAGCTATAGCTTCAGCAGCAGATATATCTTTATCAAAGCTTCTAGAATTTAATGATTTAGTAATCGATGGGTTGTTAAAAGTGGAGCAAATAATTTATTTGGAGAAAAAAAACAAACAAGGTAATAGAGATTTTTACACATCCTTAGAAAATGAAAGCTTGTTCGAAGCATCACAAAAAAATGGCATTCAATTAAAAGCTTTCGCAGAATTAAACAACCTCGCCACTGGGTTTTTAGTAAAAAAAGGAACAAAATTAAAACTACGCTAAGCTTATACCTAAAATTATATTATGCCTATTATTCATGTAAATGATAAATCTTTCGAGCCTTATATAACCGCTGCACAAATTGATGAGCAGGTAAAAAGATTAGGTACAGAAATCAGTAAAGATTATAATGGAAAGCGACCATTATTTATTGCAATTTTAAACGGCTCTTTTATGTTTGCCTCAGATTTATTTAAGGAGCTTACTATCGAGTGCGAAATTTGTTTTATTAAACTTGCTTCATACAAAGGCACAAAAAGTACCGGGCAAGTTATTACCTCTATTGGGTTAGATGCAGTTTTAACCGATAGAGATGTTATCATCATTGAGGATATTGTAGATACCGGCAAAACTTTAAATGAATTTCTACCACAACTAGCAAACCAACAACCTGCCTCCCTAAAAATTGCTGCACTTTTACATAAGCCAGATGCATTGGCATATCCTTTAAAAATAGATTATCTCGGCTTTAATGTTCCCGATAAATTTCTATTAGGTTACGGTCTTGATTACGACGGTTATGCAAGAAACTTGAAAGAAATTTACAAATTGTTGGAATAAATAGAAAAATGGTTCATCTCAATAATACATAAGATAGGCAGTTGTTTCATATCAATACTTTTAATTAGTTGTATATTTATAAAACTATTGAATCCAAAATTTGAAAAAAAAACTAGCATATTCCTTGCTTTTGTTCATTACCTCTAGTGTTAATGCACAATATTTTATGCGTGGCAATGTTAAAGATAATTTGGGTGCGCCTTTGGTGAGAGCTAAAATTTTACTTCACTCTTCAAAAACCGGAACCTTTGCCGACTACGATGGCACATTTGGCATCATTAGTAAATTAATTAGAGATAGTATTACTGTTTCTCTCGATGGGTATGAGCCCAAAACTTTACTTATTAAAACGAATGAAGAACAGAATGTTGTATTAAAAATCTCTGCAGAAACATTTGCTAAAAACAAACCAAGGTTAATATCATTTACCAAAGATGCGAAAGCAAAAGAAAGGCACAATTCATTTATTAGTGCAGAATCATATTTTAAATTAGTGGAAAATGAATTTGTAGACGCTACTAAATTTCCTTATTCAGGGTTTTCCTTAAACGTAAACAAAGCATCTTATAGCAACGTTCGTAGATTTATTAATACGAATAGCAGAGTTCCTACAGATGCTGTAAGGGTAGAGGAATTTGTGAACTATTTTAACTTGTATGATGACAAACCAAATGGTAATGATATTTTCAAGATTAATAGTTCAGTAACGAACTGCCCATGGAATAACAATAATAACCTTTTATTTGTAAGGCTAAACGCAAAAAAAATTCCACTGGACAACTTGCCGGCAGGGAATTTTGTGTTTTTAATAGATGTGTCTGGTAGTATGGATATGCCCAATAGACTACCGTTGATAAAAGAGGCATTTCAATTGTTTACTAAAAACCTAAGGGCAATAGATAAATTATCTATTGTAACTTATGGTGGTAAAGTAGGTACATGGCTTGCTCCTACAAATGGTGATGAAAAAGAAAAAATAAATAATTCCATAGAGTTGTTATACGCAGAGGGTGATACACCTGGTGAGTGGGCTTTAGAAGCTGCATATAAAATGGCAAAAGCTACTTTTATAAAGAATGGAAACAACAGAGTAATTATTGCAACTGATGCAGATTTTAATGTAGGCGAAACTTCAGAAAAAGCACTACAGGCATTGGTTGCAAAGCAAAGAGAAAGCGGTGTATTTCTTACCTGCTTGGGAGTAGGGTCTGGTAATTTTAAAGATTCTAAATTGCAAACGCTTGCAAAAACTGGAAATGGAAATTATGCTTATTTAGATAATCTGCACGAAGCTGAAAAAGTATTGGTACACGAACTTACAGAAACGTTGTATGCTGTAGCAGACAATGCATATATCAACATACAATTTAATCCCGAATTTGTAAAAAGCTATAGACTAATTGGTTTCGATAATAAAAAAGATGCCATAGAAGATGCATCTAGTTTTTTAGATGGTGGAGAAATAGGAAGTGGGAGTAGTACCATGGCAATTTTTGAGATAGTTCCTACTTCTAAAACTCCTACAAATGTTAATACAATTGGAAGCATAAATGTAAAATATAAAGATGTATTTGATAAGCCTAAAGAAGAAAGAGAAATCTCCTACACCATACCTTACCCTGGAATTGATTCAACAGATGTTAAATTAAAATTTGCTACAGCACTTACAGTATTTGGTTTAAAGTTAAAAGAGAGTCCATATCTAAATAAAATGAGCTGGGAAAAAATAAAACAATATGCCGAATCTGTTACGGACACTAATAACGTTGCACAAAAAGAATTCTTAAATTTAATTTATAAAGCAATTAATATCTATGAGCCTTTTAAAAAGAAGAAAAAAAATAAAAACACTAAGCAATAGTTTTCTGCTTTCGATTGCAATACTTTTGTGTAAAATATTTTAGTTTGACAAGAATAGGATTATTATCCGATACCCACAGTTATTTTGATGAATCAATACTAGCACATTTTAAAGATTGCGATGAAATATGGCATGCAGGCGATTTTGGTGCAAATGTAATACACGAAAAAATTATCAAACACTTTAAAGAAAAGCACCAAAAGCAAATTGTTTTTAGAGGCGTTTATGGTAACATAGATGATCAATCAATACGAACTATTTTCCCAGAGAAAGTTTTTTTTACTTGCGAAAATATACATGTTTATATGATTCATATAGGAGGTTATCCTAACAGATATTCTTTGGGCATAAAAGAGGAAATTATAAAAAGTAAGGCAAAGCTATTTATTAGCGGACATTCCCATATACTCAAAATTATGTACGATAATAACCTAGGTTGTTTGCACATGAATCCCGGAGCAGCGGGCAAACAAGGCTGGCAAAAAGTGAGAACTATTATTCGTTTTGTTGTAGATGCTGATAATATAAAAGACTGCGAAGTGATAGAACTAGGTAGTCGTTAAGCGTCTTTTCTCCTTGCAAGTTCTTTTTTTATCAAACCAAGTTCTCTACCCATTTGTCCGGATACAGATGAATTTTCTTGCGCCCTGCGCATCAGATAAGGTATAACATCTGCTATAGGCCCAAAGGGTAAATATTTACTTACACTACAACCACTCTTGGCAAGATTAAATGTTATATTATCACTCATGCCATATAACTGAGAAAAATGTACATGCGAATGATTGTGTGGCAGATTTTTTTTATCCAATAATTGTGTAGCTAACAAATTACTATGCTCATTGTGCGAAGCAATAATTACTGCAATATTATCTAAATGTTCTACAATAAATTCCAGCGATGCGTTGTAATCTCTATCGCTGCTTTCCTTATCTGGTTGTATGGGAGATGGATAATTTTTTTCTATCGCACGCTTTCTTTCTTTTTCCATATAAGCACCTCTAACAATTTTTACAGCAAGTAAAAAATTTCTCTTGTAAGCGGCATCGTAACTATCCTTTAGAAATGAAAATCTATCATGCCTATACATTTGCAAAGTATTATAAACAACAGCTTTTCCTTTGTTATACTTGTCCATCATTAGCATGGTTATAGCATCTACAGGATCTTGTATCCAAGTTTCTTCAGCATCAACCAGTACACCTACATTTTTTGCATTGGCTATATCGCATATTTTGTTTAGTCTGTTGTTTAGTAAGTTCCATTCTTCTTTTTCAATATCATTTAAATTCTTTATTACTGTTTCATATCTATTGATAAGAGTGCCTTGTAATAGGTTCATTTCGGTATCTATTTTTTCTAATAATCCAAAACGAACAATGCCAGTAACTTTTATACTTATGAAAGGAATATTTTTTTGTGTAGCTGCATAATTTATTACTTTAATAAATTCTTCTGTTGCATGATCAAAACCATCCTCACCTTCCTCACCACCTTCTACTCCGTAGTCCAATATTACCTCTACATTGTAACGTTCCAGTTTCTTTGCCACGCTTGCAGTTTCTTCCAATGTTTCTCCGCCTACAAATTGGCTAAATATTGTTTTTCTAATAATTGCTTTTGTAAATGGAATTTTAAGTTTTATGGCGGCAGGCATCAATTGTAGCCCAAGGTTTACAAGCCATGGTTTACCCATTGTTGTAAATAAAAAATTGGCTTTTTTTAGTTCTTGGTTGCTTTTATATTCAAAAGCGTATTCAGTATTATCGAATGAAATCATATGCAAGTTTGTGGCTGCAATTTAGTTAATTTTGCGCTCGTTTTGTTTTAATGTAAAAGTGTTTTGTTTAAAAAATTTTTTTTGTTTTATAAGTTGTTTCAAATATTAATGTATAATCCAACTTTGATTTATTAAATTTATCAAATATTGATGTTGTTATATTCTTCGTAGAATGCGCAAGTTTAAAACTATAAAAAAACCAAAAGCATTTGCAACTTTTTTTCTGCTTCTTTTCTTTTTTAGTTTTAGCTAAATTAAATACAGCATAAAATTGTACGCACCATTAAAAATAATTACCCTTTCAATACTATTAAAACCCCAAAGCACGTAGCTTTGCAAAAATTTTTACATGGAGAAGAAAGCTAGTGAATCTTTAGTGCAGATGACGGAATTGGTTTTGCCAAATGATACCAACAATTTTGGAAATTTAATGGGTGGTCGTTTAATGTATTGGATGGATATAGCTGCAGCATTAGCCGCAATGAAACATTGCGCAGCACCCGTGGTAACAGCATCTGTAGACAATATTTCTTTTGAAACGCCCATAAAAATTGGCAATGTAGTACACATAGAAGCAAAAGTAACCCGTGCGTTTAATAGTAGTATGGAAGTGCATTTAGAAGTGTGGGGCGAAGATGCCATACAACAATATCGCTATAAAAGTAATTCCGCTTATTTTACTTTCGTTGCATTAGATCCAAATGGTAAACCAAGAACGATAAATACATTGTTGCCTGAAACCGAAGGCGAAATAAAATTATTTGAAGGTGCATTAAGAAGAAGACAAATTAGACTGATTTTGGGAGGTAAAATGAAGGCAGAAGATGCGGAAGAATTAAAGGCTCTATTTGTAAAATAATGGGAACTAATTTGCTTCTTAATTTTGAAAACTTGGGTATAAACCATTTGATATAAATTCCCAGTTTTAATTAATATCTACTTACTAAAATCTGCCAACTGCCAACTGCCAACTGCAAACTGCAAACTGCCAACTGCCAACTGCCAACTGCCAACTAAGAACTGCCCACTGCCAACTGCCAACTCCCAACTGCCAACTGCCAACTGCTAACCCGCATACTTCACCCCTGGCATAAATTTTTTACTTTGTTCTATAGCATCCATAATTTGTTCCATTATTTCTTCATTTGTCTTTGTAACATCAATATCTAATGGTGGTTTAAATTGCACTGTAAGTGGCGTTCCTTTTCGTTTTATTTTAAGTCCCTTCTTATCAAAAGCCCTAGAAAATCCATTAATAACAACGGGGATTACAATCGGATTCATTTGTTTGATGATATGAGCAGTTCCTTTTCTACCTGGTGCAAAAGCTTTTGTAGTCCCTTGTGGGAAAGTTATAACCCAATTATTTTTTAATGCATCAAAAACTTTTCTTGTATCGGATGGGTCTAGGCCACGCCTCACTTCTTTTCCTCCTTCATTCCATGTACGTTTTACCGTGAGTGCTCCTGCCAAAATAAAAAACCTGCTTAGTAAACTGCTTTTCATCGTTTCTTCTGCAGCTACAAAATTTATTTTGGTAAACGGTAATAGCAGGTAATATGGAATGCCGAGTTTATTCTTTTTTCGCCACGCATTTGCACAAAAAATATGAATAAATGCCATTACATCTGCAAAATAAGTTTGGTGATTGCTCACAAACAATACATTTTTTCTGGGAAGCCCTTTAAGGTGCTCCATACCACTGATTCTCAGCTTATTAATAATATTTAATCCCGAGTACGTGAACATACCCACAATAGCATAAACAAACCCTTTAATAAACGAAGCGCTCTTTAATCTAGATATCAATTTTTTCATCAACAAACAATATGAACGCAAGTTATGAATTAGGTTTTATTTACAACTAGCCTGAAATATTAATTACAAAAAATAAAATCTTAGTCAAAAAATTAGCTTTGTTTAACATCTATTTCTTAACTCAATAGCCCAAAAACATAAAAAAGTTTTTAATTGTTAAAAATTTACTCAAATTTATGCCTGATTAATACTATATTTGACCGAGTTTTGTTAAAAATTAACCAATAAAAAAATAAAAATGAAAAAACTTTTATTCTCAACCGTAATTCTGTTAGGTTCTGTGAATGCGGCTATTGCCCAAAAAGTGGAGTCGAAAGC
>JANMFB010000191.1:0-13407 GCA_031377605.1 Ferruginibacter sp. | reverse complement strand
GGTGTAGATCCCAATACTGGTGATCAATTAATTTTAGAAAAAGGAACAGGTAAAGCTATTAAATTAACACCTGCTTCTCAAAATGCAAATAGAGTACCAGTAGGAAAACCAAACCCCGACTTTTTTGGTGGTTTTGAAAATACATTTACCTACAAAGGATTTGATTTAAATTTATTATTCAGTTTCCAATATGGTAACAAAATTTATGATGATGGCGGAAAATACCAAATGGGTGGACGTTTAGGAAGCTGGAATCAACGTAGAGAATTATTGAGCAGATGGCAAAAACCTGGTGATATTACAGATGTACCAAGGGTATCTTTAATAGAGGGAGGTAATGCTGATAATAGTAACTCCTCAAGATATTTGTATGATGTTTCTTTCTTAAGATTAAGAACAGCTTCTATTGGTTACTCAATACCACAATCTATTTTAAAAAGAGCAAAAATTACTAGTGCCAGAATTTATATATCAGGACAAAATTTATTGACTTTTTCAAAGTACGCTGGTTGGGATCCTGAAGTCGTGAGATATAGATTTAACAATGGTGCATCTAATGGCGCATCTAACGCTCCTTACTTACCTACCCCACAAAGCAAAAGCATAAACGTAGGTATTAACTTAGGATTGTAATTTTAATAATATAAATAACTTAAATAAAGAACAATGAAAAAATCAATTTTATATATTTTACTAGCTTCTACCTTAGTCACTGGAGGTTGTAAAAAGTTTCTTGATAAGCTACCTACTGATGCACAACCTGGTGAAGAAGTATTAAAAACAGGTGCCAATGTAAATGCAGTGCTAGCATCTTCATACAACAGGTTTACAGACAATAATTTTATGGGTGGTGAAGCACAACGAACAGCAGAACTTTATGGAGACCAGCTAGACCTTGTAAATGTTACGGGCGGAGCTCCTGCACAATTTGTAAGTAGAGAATTTAATAGCTTTAACCAACAAGGTAGAGATTTATGGTTTACAGGATATGAAGCAATTGCAAGAGCAAATACTGTAATAGATGCCATTGATAAAAATACTTTTAGTGATAGTAGTATTGCAACTAAATCCATTTGGAGAGGGGAAGCACTATTTATAAGAGGTGTGTCTCATTTTGAACTTGTAAGACTATTTGCAAAACCTTACACGAGTTCAACTTCCAACCCTGGAGTAGTTATAAGAATAAAAGCCTTATCTACAAACGAGGCGCTTATACCGGAGCAAAGAAGCACTGTAGGACAAACCTATGACCAAGTAATTGCAGACCTTAAAAATGCAGAAAATTTATTACCGGTGAGTAACGGAATACGAGCAAACAAATTTGCAGCTAAAGCTTATTTAGCAAGAGTATATTTTAGCATGGGAGATTATCAAAATGCATTTACTTATGCAAATGATGTTATTTCAAACAGTGGAGCAAGTTTAGGTTCAAATGTAAAAAACCCTTTCAATACGAATGGTAACTTAGCTGCTGCACCTGTGGGAGCAGTATTTATGGTTTTAGGCGATGCAAGCAGATTAAGGGGTAATTTCTGGAACGTTACTTTAAATAACACTTTTTTACCACTTAGTAACTCCGTATTTACTGCTATAAACACTAGAGGTGGTACTCGCAAAACTGATTTAACCATTACTGCTCCAAACTCAAAAGGAATTTCTTTAAAATGGAGTTTGCAAGGTGATGTTTCTATAAACGTTCCTTTAATAAGGCTAGCAGAAATGTTCTTAATAAGAGCAGAATCTAATGTACAAAAAGGCGGCTTTACTGATGCTAGTGTAAGAGCAGACTTTAATGCAGTAAGGGCAGTAGCAGGCGTAGCAGCAGACAACTCAACTACAGGTAGTGTAGCTTTATTAACAGCTATTCGTAACGAAAGAACAGTTGAGTTTTTTACAGAAGGTGACTGCTACCATGAACTAAGAAGGCTTAAACTAAATGTACGTGGAATAGCTTACGATGATGCAAAGGGTTTACTAAAAATCCCAGATGGTGAAATTAGAGTAAGTCCTGGTATGATTCAAAATTAATAATAGCTTTTATAATCTTAAATAAATAACAAAATGAAAAAAATAATATTAGCATCTGTTGTTTTATTTTTCTGTGCTACAATAATAGTTAGCTCATGTAAAAAAATTGAATATGCAGAAATAGGAGAATCTATAAGTTTGCAAAAAAACTTAATTGGTAATTGGAAACTAGATAGTATAATACAAGTAGATCAAAATGCTGTTGATAAAGCATTTCCTGCATTTGTTCAAAAACTAAACATCACTTCATTATTTCCCTATAATACTGTAGCAGCTTCTTTTACTGATAATGGTGCAGGTGGAGGTACATTTACTTTTACAAACCCTGGCAATGCACCTTTATTTGTAGGAAACACGGGTAGCTATGCTTTTATAGATAATGGCGGTCCTGTTCGAGTAAAACTTACAACTGGTGCAAGATTAGATACATTAGATTTTGCGAAAGCATTTAGAGCAACTGATAATAGGTTAGCATTACGTTATAACAGAGCTTTCTATACAGGAACAAAAAAAGTGTTTGTTTATTACGATTTTAATTTCTCAAGAAACTAGTAAACAAAAAATATTTAACGATTTAAAATAATTACAATGAAAAAAATATTAATAATTATAGCTTTTATTGCTGCATCAATTAGTTCATTTGCACAAACTGCTAGTGTAAGCCCAACAAATTTTACAGCAGAGGATCAAATTACAATCAGAGTAGATTTAAGTAGTGCAACTTGGGGTAATCCAGGAGAAGATGTATTTATCTGGGGATTTGTACCTGGCTGTTGCGGTTCTCCGTTAAATGATCAAGGCGGATTTGGATGGGGTAATTCTAATCCATTGGCGAAATTTACACGTGTTGGCACCAGTAAAATATTTACCTATACACTTACTCCTACAACGTACATGAACAAAACTGCGGCAGAAATTGGTTCTACTTTTGGATTTCTTGCTAAAAATCAAAACGGTAGTAGACAAACAGCAGATTTTGTTTTCTCTGTAGATCCATTAACTTTTACAAATAGTGTTTTTAGACCATTCCCTGCCAAGTTTACACAAGATGATGTGGTAACATTTTTTATGGATAAAAATTTATTACCTGCCAATAGAGTAGCTTTGAAGAATGCAACCGAAGTATACGTATATACAGATATTGATTATGTAAAACCAGATGGTACGACTGGCTATTTTCAAGTATCCCAATATTGCGAGCCAGTTAATACAGGTGACGGTAATTTTTACACAGGACAAACAACCGTATTTGATAACGCTGCACTAAAAGCTAAAGATTACGGAAATGGTTTATATGGTTGGACAATATTGCCTTCAAAATTTTTCCGAATTGGAGATGTAGGTCCTAAGTTTCCACCAGCTGGATCAATAATTACCAAAATTAAAGTACATTTTAGAACAAGGCTTAGTCCATATTGCCCTGGCACCGTAGGTGATAGTGGCTCACTTGGAGATAACTTTGGTTTCCCTGTAAATCAATAAATAAATTAATCATCATTTTAAGAAAGGCTATCTCCATGATTGAGATAGCCTTTTTTATTTTAAGTATATTCGCCTAAAAAAGCAATTCACAAAATATTACTATGGGTGTAAATCTTAAAGAATTATCGAAAAGACTTAATTTATCTATTTCCACTGTTTCTCGTGCATTGAGAGATAGCCCCGAAATAAGTGAAGCTACCAAAGAGAAAGTACAAAAAAAGGCAGAGGAACTTAATTACCAAGCCAATCCTTTTGCAAGCAACTTGCGTAATCAAAAAAGTAATACAATTGCAGTAATTATTCCTGAAATAGCTAATAACTTTTTTTCATCTGCAATCAATGGTGCAGAATCTTATGCTCAAGAAAAAGGCTACCACGTATTGATCTACCAAACACATGAAGAATTAGGCAGAGAGATAGCCATATCAAAACATTTACTTAATGGTAGGGTAGATGGAATACTAATTTCTCTTACAAAAGAAACTTTTGATACTTCACATCTTAAATCTTTGATAGATAGAAAAATACCATTGGTGTTTTTTGATAGGGTAGCAGAAAATTTGGTCGCCCCAAAAATTACAACAGATGATTTTGAAAGCGCTTTTAAAGGAGCAGAACATTTAATAAAAAATGGTTGTGTAAGAATTTCTTTTATAGGTATTTCTGAAGTGCTTGCAATAAATAACAATAGGCTTGGGGGTTGCCTGGCAGCTATGCAAAAACATAAAATAAATATAGATAAAAGTATACTTATTACTTGTGATGAGGATAAAGTGAAAAATAAAATAAAAATAAAAAAATTACTAAGCAGACCAAATAGACCCGATGCCATTTTCGCATGTGTAGAAGAAATTGCTATTGCCACATATGAAGTTTGTGAAGAGATAAAACTAAGTATCCCAAAAGATATTAAACTAATCAGCTATTCTAATTTGAACACATCGGAAATTTTAAAATCATCGCTTACAAGTATTACACAACCTGCGTATGAAATAGGAAGGGAAGCTAGTAGCGAACTCTTTAAATTAATAGATAATAAAGAAATTACATACAGTACAAATAAAAATATAGTTTTGAAATCTACATTGGTTGTGCGTAACTCTACAAAAAACATCTCTTAGCTTTTCCAAACGAAAGAACTATCGAGGTGAAAAAAGTACAAATATGGTATTATCTTTCTAATATCCCTATCAACATTTCTTTGCCTTTCAATTTTAGTTGTAATAATGTTTTCTCCCCGGTAACAATATTTTTCATGCTCGAAAAATTCTTTAAGATATCTGGATAATTTTTAGCTGCATCTATATTTTTTTCATCATCAGATGTGTTCATGATACAGATAATTGTTTCCTTATCATCGTAACGGAAATAAGTATACAAACCATTATCAGGGGTATATTGCATCATCTTCCCATTTTTTATAGCGGATGATTTTAATCTAAAATTTGCGATTTTTCTCACATAATTAAACACATCATTTTCTTTTTCAGTTCGCCCTGCCTCTGTAAATTTATTTGCTTTATCTTCTTTCCATCCGCCCATAAAATCTAATCGAACCAGCCCATCAGGATTGGTAAAGCCTGTCATTAAAATTTCATCCCCGTAATACAATTGCGGAATCCCTCTAAAGGTAAGCAACCATCCTAGTGCCATTTTGTATTTTGCTATATCTTCATTTAAGATGGAGTAAAATCTACCTAAATCGTGATTACCTAAAAATATAACTTGCCCGATTGGATTTTTATACAAAAAATCCTGCGCAGCTGTGTTATATAGTTTTGTAACACCATCTGTCCACCCGAACTTTTCATTTAACGCTGGCTGTATACCATAAAATAACGTTTGAAAATCTGTGGTGTTTTGTAGGTTACTTTTAAACTTTGTGTTTACATTGTTCTCACAGAAATAACTTTGGTTAGCTACCCCATGTACCCAAGTTTCACCAAACATTGTGATACGAGGATACTCATCTGTAAGTGCTTTATTACACTTATTCATAAATGCTAAATCATTGTAGATATAGGTATCAATCCTCCAACCATCAATACCAAATTCTTCCACGCTCCACAATGCATTTTGTATAAGGTAATTTGCCACAAAAGGATTATTGTGATTCATATCTGGCATGGTTGGAACGAACCATCCATCTTGCATTTTCTTTTTTTGCGATGGTGCAGCATATGGATCAAATACAGTCTGGTCTTTGTATGAAGTTTGTGTGAAAACAGGCCACTCGTGCAACCAATTTTTCATTGGTTTATCTTGTACAGTAAAGTGTTGTATTCCTACATGGTTGTAAATAGCATCTTGTATTAATTTCATACCATACTTATGCAATTGATTGCTTAATTTTTTATAAGCACTCGCCCCTCCTATTCTTTCATCTACTTTATAGTGATCTGTAATTGCATATCCATGTTCTGTTCTATCTGGCATGTCATTTACTAAAACTGGTGTCATCCAAATAGTAGTAACTCCAAGATCCTTCAAATAGTCAAGATGATTAGTTACTCCTTGTAAATCGCCGCCATGGCGATGATACATGGAATCTCTGTTTAGAGACTGGTCTTTTAAACCTACAATTTTATCGTTGCTATAATCACCATTGCTAAACCTATCTGGCATAAGTAGATAAACCAAATCCTCAGACCTAACACCCTGAGCAAAAGCTGTACCGTTGCCTTTTCTTCTTTCAGCAATTGGCCAAGAAAGGGTTTGAATATCTTTCCCATTTTTTAATTGAATAGATACAATACCTGGCTTTGCATTGGGAGTAATTAATACATCTATTGCTAAATAACGTTCATTTTCTAGCTTGTTTACTTTAGCTAAAGTAACTCCAGTATAGGTTATTTTTACTTCACTATTCTTTATAGCTTTCTCTTTGTTATACATGAGAATTTGCACTTTGTTCCATTTCATTCCCACCCACCAATTGGTAGGAGATAACGTAGTTTGCTGTGCGGAAATATGTTCAGCTGAAAATAAAAATGCAAATGCAAAAATGATTTTGATTAAATTTTTCATAGCAGAAAGTTAGATAAATAATAAGTTACTATGAAAATATTTTTTTGACCCCACTAAAATTTTACTAATAAATTAATGTTTGTATGGTGTTTGCTGCAATTTTAATTTCGCAACCTTTGCCCTCCATATTTAAAAAATAAACTAGGTCTTTATTAGTTTGGTTCATTACAACGGTTACAATTTCTCCTGTAGGATTTAAGAATGAAGTAGAAATCAATTGGCTTCTACTAACTGCACTTGTTATATTTTTTGCACCTGTCTTTATAAATTTAGAAAAGTGACCAATATAATAATAAGATGGTGTGTAAATTAGTTCTCCTGTTTTTGTATTGGCATGTACAGGGGCAAAACAAAAATTACCTACATGATTAGGACCACCATTTTCGTCTAACAAAATATTCCAGTCTGTCCACCCCACTGTTCCATTGTTAAAGTCGTTTATCATGGACTTGCCATATTTTTCGCCATTTGCCCAATACTGATATTTCTCAGCATTAAATGCTTCTGCACAGCCTTCTGTAAATAATAAATTCTTTGAAGGATAAAGCTTATGAACCTTGTCTACATTCTCATACATCATTTCTCCACCACTCCAGTTTTCGTACCAATGAAAACCAATACCCCACACATATTTATTTGCTTTTGGGTCTTCTAAAATAGTATTTACTCTCTGTGGAAGCAAATCTCTATTGTGATCCCAAACATTGATTTTCACTTTGCCCAAACCATTTTTTTCAAATGTAGGACCGAGATTATTTTTTAAAAAGTCCCTTTCTTGTTCTGCACTGAAAATACAAGATTCCCAGCGCTGCGTAGCCATTGGTTCGTTTTGAATGGTAATACCCCAAACAGATATTCCTTCTTGCTTGTAAGCTTTGATAAATTTTACAAAATAATTTGCCCAAGATTGATAATATTTTAGCATTAAAGAACCACCATGCAACACTTCGTTATTGGTTTTCATAAATGCAGGTGGGCTCCATGGGCTAGCATACAAATTTAAATTGTCAGCCTTTGCCATTGCTTTTTTTATCAATGGAATTTTAAAAGACTTGTCATGGTTAATATTGAAAGTCTTTAATGTGGCATCCCCCTCTTTTATGTAAGTGTAAACATCGCTACTAAAATCGCAACTATTAATATTTGTTCGAGCAAGTGAATAAGCGATTCCTTTTACTTTGCTATAATAAGCATTCAAAAATTCTTCTTGTTTATCTGCAGGTAATTTAGCAAAAACTTCTGCACTCGCATCAGTAATAGCACCACCAATACCGATAAAAGTTTGGTTCATTTTTGTAGGATAAACAAAAACACAATTTTGCGTTTCCAAGGGTTGTTTCATTGCTACAAAAACTAACTCATCAGTTTTTGATAAACGCAAATTAGTATTCTTAGCAGAAGTATAAATGAGAATCTTCTTTCTAGATGACTCCTTTTGGCGTTGTGAAAAAACTACAATAGGAAATATAATAAACGCAAAGAGGGCTATCTTTTTCATCTTTTAATTGTAAGAATTATTTATTAATGGGTATTAGTCAACCACTAATTATTTGATTAATTCAAACTCATCTTTCAATCTTATATCTGCTGACGATGCTCCAATCATAATTTCAAAATTGCCTGGTTCTGCTACCCATTGCAATTGTTGGTTGTAGAAAGAAAGTTTGTCTTTGTCAATAATAAATTTTAAAGTTTTAGACGCTCCAACTTTTAATTTTACTTTTTCAAAATCTTTCAATTCTTTTATTGGCCGAGAAATTGATCCTACTTTATCTTTCAAATATAATTGTACTATTTCCTCACCATCATATTTACCGGTATTTGTAATTGTAACAGATACTTCCATTTTGCCATTGGATTTTATTTTCTTACTACTCAATTTTAAATCTGTATAGCTAAATGAAGTATAACTCAACCCATAGCCAAATTCGTATTTAGGATAAATAGATAAATCGATATAGTTAGATCTATAAATTTCAAAATTATCGGATGTAGCAGGTCTACCCGTATTAAAATGATTATAAAAAATTGGCACTTGCCCTACACTACGAGGAAATGTAATGGTAGTTTTTGCAGAAGGATTGTAATCACCAAACAATACATCAGCTATGGCATTGCCAGCTTCGCTTCCTAGCCACCATGTATATAAAATAGCTGGTGCATTATCCGCAGTGTAATTAAAAACCAAAGGACGGCCAGCATTAATTAAAACAACAACAGGTTTGCCTGTTGCTAATAATTCCTTTAGTAAATCTTCTTGTACACCTGGGATATTTATGTTGCTTCTACTTTTAGCCTCTCCACTCATATCTCTTCTTTCCCCAATACTTAGTATTACTACGTCGGCTTGCTTTGCTACATTCACTGCTTCAGCAAAACCATCTTTATTATCCCCTTCAATTTCGCAACCTTTAGCATAAAGTATATTTGTATTGTTTCCTACTTTATTTTGCAAACCTTCCCACTGCGACACAATAAAATTAGAATCAACACCAGACAATTCAACATCCCAAAAACCTTTGTTTTGTTTTAGTGCTTTTACCAATGGGCCTATAAAAGCAATTGTCTTTGTAGATTTAGATAACGGTAAAAGATTACCCTTATTCTTCAAAAGAATAATACTTTTTGTTGCTGCCTCTCTTGCTATTTTTACATGCTGAGGATTATTTAAAGCCGCTTGTTCTCTTTCTGTATTGCAAAATCTATAAGGATCATCAAACAACCCCAATTCAAATTTCTTTAATAAAATTCTTTTTACTGCATCATCAATCAACACAATATTAATTTTCTTATCACTTACAAGTTTTGCCAAATTATTCTTATAACATCGGCTTTCCATATCCATATCACTACCAGCTGTTATTGCACTTAGGGCTGCTTCATACTCGTTTTTTACAGTACCATGGTTTTGCATTTCTCCAATACTTCCCCAATCGCTTACCACAAAACCCTTAAAGCCCCATTTGCCTTTTAAAATATCTCTTTGCAAAACTTTATTTCCGGTAGATGGTACACCGTTAATATCATTAAACGAATTCATAAATGTTGCACAACCTGCATCCACAGCAGCTTTAAAGGGAGGTAAATATGACTCCCATAAAAGTCTATCGCTCATATCTACCGAATTATAATCTCTACCACCAATAGCAGCGCCATATGCAGCAAAATGTTTTGCACAAGCCATTACTGAATTTAATTGTCCTAACTTATTTCCTTGAAAACCTTTTACCCTTGCGTATGCAATTTTACTTCCTAAGTAAGTGTCTTCTCCTGCGCCTTCCATTACCCTTCCCCAACGTGGGTCTCGTGCAATATCTACCATTGGTGCAAACGTCCAATGTATACCACTTGCACTAGCTTCCGTAGCAGCTATTTGAGCAGATAATTGCATTACATCCAAATCCCAACTACAAGCTTCAGCAAGAGGAATTGGAAAAGTAGTTTTAAGGCCATGTATTACATCCTGCCCAAACAATAATGGAATTTTTAATCGAGATTGCATTGCTACAACCTGCCAACTTCTTGTGCGTTCTGCACCAATTGTATTTAGTAATGAACCTACTTGGCCATTTTTTATCTGTTGTATTTTACTATTATCTTTTGTTATTGGTCCTGTAGCAACATTATCATCGTTGTATTGATTTAACTGACCAATTTTCTCTTCTAGGGTCATTAATTTTAATAATGAATCTACTTTTTGCAGATTTGTTTTATTTTGACCGAATGCCATGCCAGAAAAAAACACACAAGCCGCAAGTGCTATCAACAATTTTTTAAAAAAATTTATCATTTTATATTAATTCAACTTACTAAAATTATTTATACACTCTTACATAATCTACTTCCATCGTTTCATTTACTAAATTAGTATCTACAGCACCTGCAAAATTTCCACCGATAGCCAAATTAATTATAAAATAAAAATTCTGATTGAATGGAATAGTTTCATCATTTGGTACTTGATGATATTTTTTGCCGTCCACAAAAAAACTTATCTCTTTCTCGTTCCACTCTACCGCATAAATATGAAACTTCGTAACATCTTTAACCATTGTGGTATTACCATTGCCTTTATTGCCAAAGTGTTTGGGGTAATGAAGAGTACCATAAATTTTATCCAAATCATTTCCTTTATGCTCTATGATATCTATTTCGCCACAAGCTGGCCATCCTACCTTATCAATATTTGCACCCAACATCCAAAGCGCTGGCCAAGTTCCTTTTGAAGTGGGAAGTTTTGCCCTACACTCCATTCGTCCATATTTGAAAAAAGCTTTGTCTTTACTTACAATACGAGCAGAGGTATATGCACTTTTTTCTTTATCTTGTTTTAGGGCAGTTATTTTTAAAACGCCGTTTTCTACTTTTGCGTTAGCCAATTCTTTCGTTGTATAATACTCTAACTCATTGTTTCCCCATCCACAATTTTGTGGGCAACCAGTACCTTCATTGTAACTCCACTTTTTATCATCAGGCAGTCCTTTATAATTAAACTCTTCGGACCAAACTAATTTTTTAGCCGAAGCTTTTTGGCTAAAACAATTGATACTTGTTAAACAAACAATAACCAAAAGCAACATACGCACTTCAACAATTTTAATCCACATTGGTTTAAATTTTTAAATTCAATTTTTCCAAAAAATATCTTCAGTAAATACATCGAAGAAAAATATTATTAAAGAAACAAGCCTATTGATATACTTTTTTTATAATAAATTTTTATTGAAGCAAAAGTAATTGCTAAAGTCTTACACAATTAAAATTACTCGTCCTTAATATATTTAAGATAATGTAAAAGTATTGATAGCATATAAAAATTCTACTTCTTACTTAAATCTAAAAGAATAAATTTTTGTAAAAAAGAACTTTAAAAAAAAGATAAAAAAGTGGTCCTTTTATAAAGAACCACTTTTTAAAATCTGATATTATTAATGAATAAAGATTGTTTCTGTGGCTAAATCTTTACCATCGTTATCCAACACTTGAATATAATATAGTCCAGAACCATTTTTAGATAAATCAATATTCATAGGTGTATAAGCACCAAACATAACAAAACTTGCATTATATACCATGGCACCAGCTGCATTATAAATGGTAATTTTTCTTGGCTTCAAATTATTGTTATCACTATGATACCTTACTTGGAACCTTCCTGTTGAAGGGTTAGGATAAATAAATACATTTTGTCTGGCAGAATCTAAAATTGCTATTGTATTAGAAGTGCCTATACAGCCATTTAAATTAGTTGCCTTTAAATTATAATTTCCTAAACCATTCATATTTACAATGATGGAATTTCCTGTTTGACCAGTTAATTCTATACCATTCTTATACCATAAATAACTTGTTCCTATTGCAGGACCAGAAGCTGCAGAAATGGTTGTAGTTAGTCCAGGGAATAATCTAGTATAAGGTGCAGCATTAATAGCAGCTACAATAGGTGGAGCAATAATATTTACAATTATGGCAGCTCTTGGGCTTTCGCAACCCCCAGCATTTGTTTGGCTCACATAATAAGTTGTAGAACCACTTGTATTTGTTATGGTAGAAGGAACGTTTACTGAACCAATTCCACCAGTTGCTACATTATACCATAATAAATTACTACCAGCATCTGCTGTTGCAGATAACAATGCCGATTGAGCATTTACACATGCTGTAACAGGTGAAACCACACTTGGTACCAATGGTGATATTCTCACTATAACATTTAATGCTGCTCTTGGGCTTTCACAGCCATTGGTATTTATTTGGCTTACATAAAAAGTAGTAGTGCCCACAGTTGAAGTATTTGGCGTGGGAGCTGTTGATGAGGCTGTTCCTCCAGTTGCTACTGTGTACCATCTTAATGTATTGCCTGCAGCTACAGTAGCTGTTAATGGTGTGGCAACAACATTTTGACAATAATTAATTGTAGTAGTTGCAGGTGCTGCAGCAACAGCATTTATAACTATAACAATTGTTGCTTTGGGACTTTCGCAACCAAAACTATTAGATTGGCTTACAAAATAATTAAATGTGCCAGCTGTTAAAGTACTAGGAGTGATTGCAGTTGTATTGCCAGTTCCTGTTAAACTTGTGTACCACATTAATGTATTTCCTGCTGAAGCCGTTGCCGTTAAAGCTATGGCAGTAGTATTTTGACAATAAGTAACAGGTGTGACTACTGTAGGCGCTACTGAAGGTGTTGGATTTACGTTCACCACAATTGCAGCCCTAGGCCCTTCTACTAACGCAGAATTTCTTTGACTTACATAATATGTATTAGTTCCTATTACAGCATTGGTTAAAGAAGGTGCTGTAGTAGTTCCAACTCCGCCCGTAGGGACTGTATACCATACTAGTATATTTCCTGTAGATGCAGTTGCTGTTAAAGTTGAAGCAACATTTTGGCAGAAATTTACAGGAGAAACAACCGTTGGTGCAGTTGGTGTAACAGGTGCAGGAATTGCACCAAAATTAACATCGTCAAAGAAATATGTTCTTGCTCCAGCTGCTGCGCCGGTTATGCCAAAGTTGAAAAAGATAGAGGCTTTGTTAAAGGTAAATGCCGGGTTAAACGCCGCTGTACCTGCTGATTGGTTATTAAAATTAAATTCAAGCGTCTGCCATGTATTGGCTGCGCCTGTAAATGTAGCTTCCGTTTCGCAAGAGCGAGTAGGGTCGTTTTTATCTTCTACTTTTAAGCGCACTTGTATATTTGTATGCGGACTCCATACCCTTACGTTCATTCTTCTTTCTGTTGCTGTAAATGGTATTGCATTGGCAAAACTTGTTTGTACTGTGCCTGCCAATGCTGTTAGCGTTGTACCTGCCCACAACTCTGCTGTAGCTGATTTTACTACTCTTCCTACTTTATTGGTAGCA
>JANMFB010000180.1:0-6997 GCA_031377605.1 Ferruginibacter sp. | reverse complement strand
AATGCCGAAAATAATATTGTAACCAATGCCCGCCACTTAGAATCACTTAAAAATATTTCATCATCGCTCACTGCAATAAAACAAGGATTGGATGCCAACATTTCCGGCGATTTATTGTCATCTGATATTCGTACCGCTTTATATCACCTAGGAGAAATTACAGGTGAGGTTACGAATGAAGATAAGTTGGATTTTATATTTAGTAAATTTTGTATTGGAAAGTAAAAATGCAGCAAAAAGGCTTGGTCACAATATTATCCTCAATTACACTTTCAGTAAAGTTATTATTCGGCTTTCACTTCTACTTTCAACTCGTTGTTTTCTGTTTCTGTTACAAATAGTAGGCCTCTTTTGCCATTTGCTTTTTGAAATATGAAACAACGTTGGTAGTAATCATTGCCGTTCCTAATAACTGCAAAATGTGAAAAAGCGATGCTGGTAATGTAACTAGTCATTCTTTTAAAATCGGCAGTTGTTTTGCATTTATCAAATTGCTCCCTGTCAAAACTAATTGCATTTATAAGAGTATTAGTACCAATTATTTCTTTTAGAACTACATTGTCTTTGCCACTCATATTGTACCATTCCGTTTTTCGCATACCATGGTCGTTGGTTATTATCAAGGCAAAATCAATGGCAGTTTTATTGGTCATTGCTGCTGCAAAAGAGTAAGTTTTTTTATTTTCAATACTTAAATAGTTATTGCTATCCTCCTTTTTTTGGAGAAATATTGTAGAACTATCTAAACTTTGGGCAGTACTGAATAATGTAATTCCAAGAAATAATAAGGCTGATAAAATTAGTTTTTTCATGATTTATTTTCTTTTGTAGTTGAGTTCCAATTTTAAAAAGCCACATTTTTTCTAATGTTAACTGTCTTTCTATTTTTTTGAATAGACCATAAATCTACTACTGAAAATTTCTTTAGTTGAATTTGTGTAAGTGTAGTTTCTTTTGTTTCGCTACACAATGTTTTTACTTCTGTTGCATTTAATGGTTTAAATACTTGGTTTGTTACTTGTTTCATTTTATTTCTTGTTACTTGTTATTTGATACTGCAAAGTTGTTTTATAATATTGCCCATAAAAAGTTTTGTTGCATCGGGTGCTTCATTTTTGTATTGAAGTGTGCCTAATGCTATTTTAACAGAAAATGTTACTTTAATAGAAAAGTACGGCATTATACAGAGGACATTGAAAAACTGGCTGTCTATCAAAAGAGGCTGTTTTCAATTGTGAAAACAGCCTCTTTTCTTTGAAGTATTTTGGTCCGTGATCCATCACCAATTTCAAATAGGTGATTCTAAAAGCTTATAATATACTTTTAAAAAGTCCTTAAAATTTTAAAGATCTTTTACAGTGCCATCATTGTACCTGGTTTTACATTTTGAAATGTTAAATGGTTTACTGCACAATCACTTTTTGCCCAACTGTTTTATCGCTTGCCAATTTTACAAAGTAAGTACCCGCTGGTAATCCGCTTACCTGCTGTTGTGTTTGGTTTTGTATGGTAAATTGTTTTACCAACCGTCCACTCATGTCTACAATTTGTAGCATATCTGGTTTAGTCAATCCGTTTACAGTTACATTAAAAAAGGTTATAGCGGGCACTGGCCATACCTGCATAATAAGTTGTTTATTGGCATCGCCTTTTACAATTCGTACTACAGAGTAAGTAGCCCTGCCATCAATATCTTCCTGCTTCAAACGGTAGTAAGTATTGCCGGTGAAATTATTGTTATCCAATTTTTGGTATTGCAAATCAAAACTACTGTTGCCATTGATTGCTTTACTGTTTTCAAAACCTATACTTTCAAAACTGCCTTCGTTTTCTTTCTTTCGTTCTACATAAAAACCTTTGTTGTTTATTTCCTGTATGGTTTTCCAGTCTAATTGTACTTGTGTATTGTTTATGCGCTTGGCATAAAATTCTAAACCAATAATGGGCAACACAGCACCAATTGTGTATGGCTGTAAAATACCCTGTGTAAGCATATTGCTGCCACTATTTAGTGTTATGCTTGCTGCTTCTCCCACTGTAAACTCAATCATTGCATTGCCTGCTATAAAAGTAGTACCTCCATTATCTACACCGCTTCCGCTGCTTAATGTTACATCGTTAATTGGTGGTATAATTAAAGTTGTGCCGGCATCTGGTTGCAAAAAATCTTGGGTGTACATAAAGGTGGGTGTACTTATGGTAGCTACAACAAACCCACCAACTGCATCTTCTAAAAGCACCCCACCGTTACTGCTACTTTTACCTGCAGCATTTATTGTTTGTGGAATTAGTCTCTGGCTGCTTGCCGCTGTATAAAACAGCAGCATAAGCAGCAGTATATTAAATTGACGTACCATAATCTTTACTTTTAATTTATTAAAATACAATGATGGTGCCGTTTACAAAATCATTACTAGATATGTTGGTGGTTGTTGAATTATTTTTTACACCCATAAAAACCCTGTAAGTACCAGGGGGAATTTGATTTGCAGTTGGTATAGTGGTACCTGTCAATACCTTTACCGCACCCGTGGCAGATAAATTAGTTTTATTTGGAGTAGCATTAACAGTTCCATTTATATAATTTATATCATGAAAACTATAAATATTGCCACTAGGTATGCCATTTACAACCTGCTGGTAGCAAACAGAAAAAGCAACAGGCTGTGGACTACTGTTATTTGTATGACCAAATACCCCGGTAAAATTTGCCGTAATAGTTTGTCCGTTTGCTACTGTTACAGTTTGATAACCGTCTCCTTGGGTATTGGCACCTGCCATAACCCAAGGCGCAGCATTACCACCGAAAGGAATACCAGGAATAAGGCCTCCAACGTTATAAATAGCTGGTGCAGTAGGTAGTGAAGTTGCAACCCATGCACTACCATTCCATTTTAATACATCATTAAGTTGTGGTGTATTGGTATCTACATAATTACCACCAATATTTATTGCATTAATGGCTTGTGCACTACTAAATGAGTAGGGTACTGTTGCAAAAGTTTGAGAACCCATATCGGTAAATATATTGGTATTGGTAATGTCTAATTCTACTTTCAGCATTAATGGTTGTGGGTTGCTTGTCCAGTTAATACCTGTAAAACTGCCCGTTGTTACCAAAGCACCGGCACTGCCAATTTGTACATTAAACAGACCAAGCGAATTTGTAGTAACCTGCCTCGTTTCGCTGTATTGCGAAATTGCATTTCTTGTAATACTAAGCCTTACCTTAATGGTTTGTGTGGCTAATGCTGCACCCGTATTGTTACGGGCTACTGCCTGGTAATTAATAGCATTGGGAACTTGCGCTATGGCAACTGATGTAATAAACAAAAGGGCGATAAGGAATAAATTCTTTTTCATAATAAATTTTTTTAGCGTTTATTTTTAATTTCAGATTCAAAAATGAAAAATAATTGAGTTAAGTAAAAAAATAAGAAAGCCATATGCAGGAAAAATATATTGTTATGTAGCAAAATATAATTAAAATGTAAAAGCGTTTATTAGAAAGAAAACGACGTGAAGCATTGTTATTACTTACTTGCTGGTCAATTACATTTCAAATGCTTTTTTATACATTTCAATTGAAAATTGGGCATATTGTCACTCTTATCTTGTTATTACTGCAAGTTTTATTTAGCTTGCTAAAAAGCCATACAATCTATTGTTTAAAAGATATTTTTATATAGCTGCCTTGCTGCTCTCTACAAGCAATCTGTTTTCGCAAAGAACCGATTATATCTTCCATAACATTGGTGAGCGGCAGGGGCTTAGTGCCAACTTCAGTTATAGTATTTTAAAGGATAGCAGGGGTATGTTATGGGTTGGCACTGTTGATGGCTTTAGCCGATTTGATGGCAGGCATTTTAAAAATTTTAAAGCAGGGAATGACAGCAATTCTTTTGTAAACAGGTACGTACAGGATTTATGCGAGGACAAAGAAGGCAATATCTGGGGCGGCACTGGAAGTGGAATATTCTGTTATCGAGTTAATAAAAATAATTTTATCAATTATATACCCCCCACTATTGATTTTGCAAGAGGGATTAAGAATATCGTTTGTGTAAAAAGCGGAGATATTTGGGCTACCAGTGAGTGGAATATTCTAAAGTTTAATAAGCAGAAAAATGTATTTGAAGAGATAGGGCCGCTTACTACTAATAAAGATTCACTCGGTACTTATTCTGTAAGAAAAAATGGCATGGTGGAGGATCCCTCTGGTAAGGGATTATGGTTTGCCACCCGTTCTGGATTACATTTCTATCATTATAAAGAACAAAAATTTTATAGTCATAAAAGTTTTTCTGGTAACACATTATTTACAAATCATAGTGTAGCTGCTCTGTCTCTTTCTGTAACTGGTAATTTTTGGTTTTTTGATAATGTATCAAAGGACATAATTTCATTTGATCCTGTTTCTAATAGAATACTGCAACGCATTAATATAGCGTCAACAATCCCCGGTGCTATCGCACAAACCATATTTGAGGATAGTCATAACCGGGTTTGGTTTAGTACATGGAATGAGAAAGCGGTAGTAATAGATTATAAGAAGAATATTATAGTACCCATTACTTATAAAAATGACAATCCTTTATCTATAGCGGGCGATCAGTTTTGGGATGTTTATGAGGATAATGATAATAATATATGGCTGGCAACTGCCGGGGGTATTTCGAAATGCAATTATTCGAAAAATGTGTATAGCATAATACCTATAGCGGAAACGGTTCCCGAATTTACAAACGAACAGATACTAGCCTTGTCAATAGACCCTACAGATAAGAGTTGGTGGATCGCATCTGAAGGAAAAGTTTCTATCATTCAATATTTCCCCCAAAGCGGAAGTTATCACTATTACGATTTTTCAAAAGCAGTAAAAAATACCAAAGGTCAATTGCCAGGTCCTGTTAATGGCATTCAATTTTTTGATGGACAGCCTTATGCCTGTACCTATACAGGTATCTGGGAGTTGAAAAGGGGTACCAACCAAATTCTGCCATTTGAAAAAGATTTTAATGGGGTATCAGCGTCTTCTTTTGTCTATCTGGTTGAGCATGGCAATGAAGTCTGGTTTTCGGGAAAAGATTATATTTTAAAATGGGACAAGTTAACAAAAGAGTCTGTAAAAATACGGGCAGCTATTGATACTTTGCCTGATGGTCAACGGATAATGTACACTTCAACATATATTGACGGTGAAGGAAACTGTTGGTTTATACCTGCGTTTGGATGGCTTGGATCTATCACTAAAAATAATGAAGTGGTTTTAAAGAATTATATAAAAAACAAGCCAAAGGAATCATCAGGATATGTGACTTCAATTACCGGTGATAAAAAGGGAAATCTATGGTTGACAGCTGCCGGCGTGGGTTTGTATAAATATAATATTGAAAAGGGCGAAATGATATTATACGATCAATCGGATGGGATTTTAAGTTTTTCGGAACAGGTAATTACAGATAAAGCCGGAAATTTATGGATTGCCTCAAGAAACAAATTTTCGATTTTTAACCCTGAAACTAAAAGTATAAGCTATTACAAATTGCCGGTTTTTGAAAATACGATTGATTATGGTAATATATTTGGTATTGATAGCAGCGGTGCCATACTGGTTACCTTTAAAGAGTTTGTAGTAAAATTCATGCCCGACAGGCTCAACCTGAAGCCGGTTCTTCAGCAGCCGTTGTTAAGTATGATAAAAATTTCGGGGAAAGAAAAACTACTGGTCGGTGAAAAGGAATTAAGTCTTGAGCCAGATCAGAATTCACTAGAATTTAATTTTGGATCGCTCATCAGTAATGAGATTTTTCCTTATTCTTTTGAATACCGGCTTGATGGGTTTGATAAAAACTGGATATCGGCAGATGAAAATGCTTCGGCATTGTACAATAATCTTAACTCGGGTAAATACGTTTTTAGGGTAAGGGCGGTGGCAAAAGATAAAACCTGGCAAACACCCGAGCGGATAATAACACTAAACATTCGCACACCTTTTTACAAAGCCATTTGGTTCTGGCTGTTGGTTGGCGGTCTCTTCGTACTTGCACTTATCTTTTTCTATCGTTACCGGTTCAATAAACAAAAACAAATTCTTACGCTCGAAACAAAAGCACAAGTGTTAGAGAAAGAAAAGACAATGGTAATGTATGATAGTCTTAAACAACAGCTTAATCCACATTTTTTGTTTAACTCACTTACATCTTTATCTGGGTTGATAGAAACCGATCAGCAAATGGCAGGGAATTTTTTAGAACAGATGTCGGGAATCTATCGATACATTTTGAAAAACGGCGAAAACGAAACAGTAACCATTAAGGAAGAAATCAGTTTTGTAAAACTATACACCAGCCTGCAGCAAACCAGGTTTAAAAAAGGATTACAAATAAACTTACTTGTACCAGAAGAATATCAGCATTATAAAATTGCACCAGTTACTTTACAAAACCTGATAGAAAATGCCATCAAGCATAATATTATTGATGCCGAATCTCCTTTAATAATTGATGTTTTTATAGAGAACGATTATATAGTTGTAAAAAACAATTTGCAGAAAAAAAGCATGGTGGAAACATCTAACAAAAAAGGACTGGCACAATTTGAAACGTTGTACAAATATTTAAGTGAAATGCCGATTCTTATTGAAGAAACCGCACAGTACTTTATCATTAAAATTCCTTTAATTTAATTTATATAAATATGAAAGCAGTAATAATAGAAGATGAAGAAATAATAGCCAATGTGCTGCTGAATAAAATAAAAAAAGTAACGGGTGATGTTGACGTGGTAACCATATTGCCCAGTTTAAAAACTGCCCGCCGTTGGTTTGGCGAAAATGCTGAACCCGATTTGCTGTTTATGGATATACAATTGAGCGATGGCGTAAGTTTTGATATTTTTAACGATTTCAGTTTAAAATGCCCGGTAATTTTTACTACTGCTTACGATGAATATGCAGTAAGGGCTTTTAAAGTTAATGGTGTAGATTATTTATTAA
>JANMFB010000170.1:0-6954 GCA_031377605.1 Ferruginibacter sp. | reverse complement strand
TAAAGATGCAGGAGTTCAAATAGTTGCAGGGACAGATGCAGGAGTTTCAGGCATTGTAGCAGGTTTTTCATTACACGACGAATTAGAACTTTTGGTTAAAGCAGGACTAACCACACAAGAAACATTAAACTCAGCAACTTTACTTTCTGCTCAATGGCTTGGCATTGACAAACAAATTGGCTCTATTGAAATTGGAAAATTTGCAGACCTTGTTTTACTTGACGAAAACCCACTAACTAACATAAATAACACTCGTAAAATTGCAGGAGTATTTGTAAATGGGAAATGGTTGGACAAAGCTAAACTTAATGCAATGCTTACAGACTTAGCCAAACGTAACACAGCAGACATAGATAAATTTGATTGGAAAACGATAATGAACAAAAAGAAGTAGGAGAAAAAAACTGTGCCTAACAAGGGGTTTGGCAAAAGTGTGGCTTGACGGAAGTAAAATTAGCAACAAATATCCAATCTTAAGTTCGGGCTTTACAAACAAATTTCAACTTTAGTTCTTAATTTCAACAAAATATTTTCAATCATCAGCGGTTGCAGTCGGACGGAATTCTAATGCCACAGCTGCGCAAAGCCCCAACGTATAGGCAATACTAAACGACATTTCACTTACTATGAAAACTTTTTTTTTGCTTTTACTGACCCTGCCTTTCTTCATAGTTAAGGCTCAAACAAAGAATACGTATGTGGCGGACATAACTTCTTTGCATAACATTCTTAAAAAGACACCTTCATATAAAGACCAAATTAAAGGACAGAACCTAACTGCATACAATGAGCTTTTTACGAGATTAATAAACGACAGCAGTTATAGTATCTCTGATTATAAATATTTTTACAACCTCGCCCAACTATTCTTTCCCATCCAAGACAATCATCTAGGATTTTACCAAATAGATAAATTTCCTAAAGAATCGGCATTTCCAAAATTTGACGGAAATATTGATTCGTTAAAATCAGTTTTAGAAACAAAAGCATTAGACTCTATTGAGGGAATATATTTTTATGGAGATAGTTACAGTGTCGGACTGTTTCAAAGCAGTCCAAAAGAGTATATTGGCGTAGTCCTAAACTCAAAAACTACAATTTGGAAAAACGGACAAATTGCAGTTCACCTTTACGAAACTTTACCTAATTATTTTAAAGCAATCTACGCCCACCCAAAATATAAAAACTTGTTTCTCTCTCAAATAGAAAAATACGCTCATCATTCTTTAGTCAATTCATATTTTTATTCTTCACTTTCTGAAAGTATTTATACAAAAATAATTCGCAAGACAGATTATATCAATTTACCCAAAGATATTTATTCATTTCACTTTAAAAATATTTCTTCTGACATTCAATACTTGCATATTAAACATTTTTCGGCGGACAGAGTTGCTATGCAAATATCTAGCGCCTTCTATGACTCAATAAAAAATTCTTTACTTGCACCAAACTTAATTTTAGATTTAAGAAACAATGAGGGCGGAGCAAACAAAGTTTCTAAAAAGTATTTTAACCTGTTAAAACAGTTCGTAAAAGGCAGAAATCTTTATATTTTAGTGAATAACGGAACGATGAGCCAAGGGGAAATTTTCACTTTGCAATTAAAAGAATTAGAGAACGTAAAAGTATTGGGCGAAACAACAAAAGGCGAGCTTGTTTATGGTTCCAACTATGGAAATAGAGAGAAACTTTCAAGCAAAGCATTTGAAGTTTATATTACAGACATGAATGGAGACAAACGGCTTATTCCTTATGAAAATTATGGCATTAATCCTGACATCACATTGTTGGACAATAAAGATTGGATAGAACAAGTAGCTGAGGTAATCCGTAAGAAGTAATGCGTACAACATGTGTATTGCTGCAAGTGGGGCTGGACGTTGATACTTCGGTTGTTTGGATCGCTTTACTTTAGTTCGGGACGAGTTTCAATTTGGCTTTTTGTTGTTAACTTCAACCTTATATTTTCAATTGGGCAGTGGTTCCCAACGGAAGATTTTCAAGTCCCCCAACATCGCCCTATCGTTACTTGCAACCTTTATTGAAAATCATTTTATGTTCAACATATTTAGACGAAAAGAAAATAAACAAGACAGTAAAAGAATGACATTAACGGACAAGTTAGAATCTGCCAAGCATCAACTGATTTCTGAATTAGAGAAAAATGGAATGGAGTTTTTAATATCTAAAATGGCAAGTAACGATGAATATTCTGAGTTGATTTTAGAAAGAAGGAAAACTGATATGAATTATAGCAGCGAAGACAGTATTTCATGGTATGCCTATCGACAATCAGACAAACTTAATTCGGAGGCAGACAAATCAGCACTGTTGAAATTACTTTTAGATGAAAAGTACTTAGAATTTAAAAAATATATCTATTGTTGCCTTTCGAATATTTGCTCTAATACCAATGACAAAGACCTTTTTAATTATCTAGTTGAAAAAATTCTACAAGAAGACGATGAAAGTGTAAGGGTTTCTATTTTATCGAGACTTAGAAATGTAATAAAAGATTCAAACTACAATATTGAACCAATAAAAACACTTGTTAAGGAAGGAACGAATGACGAGAGCCATGCGGCAATCAAAGCTCTTTCAAACACAGATGACCCTGAAGTGGAAGATATATTGTTAGACGAATTCAAAATTACTAGTACACACATGAAAGGAATGATTTGTGGACCTCTTTCAACGGTTGGGACATTAAAATCAATTCCAATTTTAAAAGAAGTCTATAAAAAAACAAGAGACAGTTTTTTGAGAATGGTTATAAACGATGCAGTAAATAAAATTGAAACTCGTAACCAAAGCTACCACTAACAGGGCGTTTTGTGCAAGTGTGGCTGAAGGAAGTCCAATGAGCAAGGATTCATTATTGGGCTGGTTCGGGCAGAAGATCATAGCCTTGCTTTTAGTTGTTATCATTATCATTTATAACTTTATTCAGCTTTATTTACGGGCCGAATGGAATCCTAATTCCCCAACAACGCCAAGACTTTTTCGTTCGTTAGGTGCAACCCTATTGTAACACGCTAATACTTCTAAGGGCTAAAAAGCATAAATTGTTTAGTACAATGAACTGACACATTTTATTAATCTTCTTTTCCCATAAAACTTGGCTTATAAACATCTCACCATGGGGAAACTATTTCTCATTCACGATTTATTTGAAAACTTAGTGCTGTATTAGTGGCTTATTATATATGGCATACTTTTTATCCACTACGTATTGTATAAGTGTGGGAATCATGTAACTCTTATGAAAGGCTGTGTAAGTATTTTAAGCTATCAAACGCTCAAATTTACACAGTACAAATTTTTAGTAAATAAAATCATATTAAAATGAGCAACACAAAAGATTTAAACCATGAAGAAGCAATAAAAAAATTAAAAGAATTGGTAGATGAAATAAACATATGCTTATTCTGTACAAACCTTAAAATTGATGATGGTGCAACCTGCCGTCCCATGGGAGCCCAAAAAGTTTGCGACCAAGGGAATATTTGGTTTTTTAGTGAAGCAAATAGCGATAAGAACAGAGAAATAAAGCAAGACAAACATGTACAGTTATTCTTCTCTCATCCCGGCAAAAGTTCTTACCTCGTTGTAAATGGTGAAGCTGAAATAATTATTGACAGAAAAAAAACAGAAGAACTATGGACTCCCATAGTAAAAATTTGGTTTCCTGATGGCAAAGAAGACCCCAATATTTCCATCATTAAAGTAAAGCCAACGAATGCTTACTATTGGGATACTAATGGAAACCGGATGATAAATTTTTTTAAAATGATTGCCTCTATAGCTACAGAAAAAAACTTGGTAACAAGCAATAAAGGCGAAATAAATATTTAATCAATTTCAATATCCACCATAATATGGCATACATCAAAACAAAAGCGACAAGTGAACAGAAATCAATAAGTATTTTTTACCAAGAGTATGGAGCAGGCAAAACCGTCATATTCATTCATGGATGGCCGCTTAATCATGAAATGTGGGAATACCAATTAGCAGAACTACCCCAACACAATCTCCGTTGCATAGCTTATGATAGAAGAGGATTTGGTAAATCAGACCGGTCATGGGAAGGTTACGATTACGATACCCTTGCCAGTGATCTTAATGATTTAATTACCGAATTAAATTTGACAGATGTAGTGCTTGTTGGATTTTCGATGGGCGGCGGAGAAATTGCCCGTTACATTGGAAAATATGGAAGTGAAAAAATTTCAAAAATTGTTTTTATCAGCTCTGTAACACCCTTTAGGCTCAAAACGGATGACAATCCGGATGGTACTGATCAGACCGTTTTTGAGGAAACAATAGAAAAAATAAAAGCCGATCGTCCTGCATTTCTTATAGAATTTGGAAAAAAGTTTTATGGAGTAGATGAATTGAAAAAGCCTGTAAGTGAAGCTATCTTGGCATGGAATCAAATGCTTTGCCTTATGAGTTCAGCCAAGGCAACAATAGATTGCGTTCATTCATTTACGGAAACTGATTTTAGAGCGGACTTAAAAAATATTGCTAAGCCAGTATTAATTATTCATGGTGATGCTGATGAAACAGTTCCTATTAAGGTTTCAGGAGATAAAACAGCAAAAATAATTTCACACGCTAAATACATTGTATACAAAGATGCACCCCATGGCTTATTTATTACCGAAAAGGAAAAACTCAGTGTAGATCTTTTAAATTTCATTAACGAATAAAACTCAGCGAGCATTATAACAAAACATTTATTAACAACAAAAAACAAAGAAAAATGGAAAACGAAAAAACAATCTCAGTGCTAAACACACTTATCACTATCAACAACGATAGAATTGAAGGTTACGACACAGCAAGTAAAGAAACCGAAGAGCAGGATTTAAAAACAGCCTTCACAAAGTTCTCCGCTACAAGCCAAAAATGTAAACAGGAATTAGAAGCTGAAGTTGAAAAACTTGGAGGAGAACCTGCTGAAGGCACAAAAACAACCGGTAAATTCTTTCGTGTGTGGATGGATGTAAAAGCAGCATTAACAGGTAAAGACCGCAAAGCTATTCTTAACTCATGTGAGTATGGTGAAGATGTAGCAAAAAGCACTTATGAAAATGCATTAAAAAATGATGCTGAAGATTTAAGTACTGAACAACAAACTATGATTAAAGCACAGCACACTTTACTTGCAGAAGACCACGACGAAGTAAAATCTATGAGAGATTTAGTAATGGCCGACTAATACAAATGCATCATCAAAGAATAGGCATAAAATTTATTTATACCTATTCTTCTTTAAAAACGAACAATGAAAAAAAAACTGCGACTCAAAGAAAAATAGCAAAGCTGATGCATGAATTTAAAGAGGGTGAACTACATATCGGTAAATCCGAAACGATTGTAACAAACCCAAAACAAGCTATCGCCATTGCACTGAGTGAAGCTGATGAACTAAGAAAATCGAAAAAATAAACAATCATGTGGAAAGAACAAAACAATCAACTGCAACGCAGTTTTGAGTTTAAGGACTTTGTAGAAGCGTTTACGTTTATGACTAAGGTTGGATTTGCAGCTGAAAAGATGGGGCATCATCCCAATTGGAGTAATGTGTACAATAAGGTAGAAATCCTTCTATTTACCCACGAAGCCAAAGATAACATCACCGAAAAAGATATAAAACTTTCAAACGAAATGGATAGGATTTTTGAAAAATTAATCTTACCAAATAAAAAACCAGAGAAAGTTGCAAAAGATAAATAATCAATCAAGACGTATTTTTTTTCAGCAAGCATCGATGGCTGGGGCAGCTTTTTTGCTTGCAAAGCCCATAAAACTTATTTCACAAACCAATAAAAAATACAACATGAGTAAGAATATAAATTCAAGGGGCTATGCCGGAAAAGATGAGCAGGAAAAATTGGTTTCCTGGAATTTCGAACGCAGACCAGTTGGAGACAACGATATTTTAATTGACATTAAGTTCAGTGGAATTTGCCACTCCGACATTCATACCATAAAAGGACATTGGGGAAAACAGCAATATCCTCAAGTGCCGGGACATGAAATTGCAGGAATAGTTTCAGCAGTAGGAAAAAATGTAACCAAGTTTAAAGTTGGAGACAAAGCTGGCGTGGGTTGCATGGTAAATAGTTGTATGAAATGCGAACCTTGTAAAAATAGCGAAGAACAACATTGCGAAACTACAGGTATGGTTGGCACTTACGGCACTCCCGAAAAATCATCACCAACAGGAATAACACAAGGTGGATACTCAACCAATATTGTAGTAACAGAACATTTTGCTATCAAAATTCCTGACAATATAGCATTGCAATATGCAGCACCATTGCTTTGTGCAGGCATTACTACCTATTCGCCTTTAATGAAAGCGAAGTTTAAAAAAGGCGATAAGATAGGTGTAGTAGGCATTGGAGGTTTAGGACATATCGCAATTAAATTAGCTGTTTCAAAAGGTGCGGAAGTATATGCTTTCACCACTTCTCCTGCAAAAGTAAATGACATCATCGGTTTTGGTGCGAAAGAAGTAATTGTAGTGAATTCGGTGGAAGACTTAAAACCCTGGAAAGGCAAACTCGATTTCATGATTTCTACTGTGCCTTATGCGTATGAAATGTCAAGCTATATTGATTGTGTAAAACCCTATGGGTATTTCACACAAGTGGGGCTACCTATTAATGGAGAACTGATGATTAATAACACCAATATGGCTTTTAATCGGGTAAATTTCAATGGTTCGTTGATTGGTGGCATTGCCGAAACACAAGCCGTAATGAATTATTGTGCAGAAAATAAAATCTATCCGCAAATAAAAATGATCAAAGCCGAAGAAATAAATGAAGCATGGGAAAAAGTAGTGAACAAAGAAGCCCGTTACCGTTTTGTAATTGATGCATCCACAATTTAATATTTCTATAGTAAGAAAAAATAATTATGGCAACTAAGAAA
>JANMFB010000155.1:0-3279 GCA_031377605.1 Ferruginibacter sp. | reverse complement strand
TAGGAAAGCTAGCGTTTATAGTTTCATTGCAAAATACACAAATATCAATTCTGTTTTTATCTGTAATTCTACAAAAATTAAATATTGATTTTACACTACCAAAAAGTTGAGCCCACAATAGCGTAGCTCATTAGAAATAATATATACATGAACGAACAAGAAAATTGGGATGAAGTAATAGAACCTAGTGGAAAGTTTTTAGACCTCCGTTTGGGAGAAGTATGGAAGTATAGAGATCTATTGTTGCTTTTTGTGAAAAGAGATTTCGCTGCACAGTATAAACAAACAGTACTTGGCCCTTTGTGGCATTTTATACAACCGCTGTTTACAACATTTGTTTTTGTTATGATTTTTAATAACATAGCAGGCATTAGTACCGATGGAATACATGCCGTATTATTTTACATGAGTAGTATTACTATTTGGAATTATTTTGCTGCTTGTCTCAATGCTACTTCATCCACTTTTGTGGCAAATGCCGGTATATTTGGTAAGGTCTATTTTCCAAGAATGGTTATTCCTTTAAGTACAGTACTTAGCAACATTATAAAATTTGGTATACAATTTTTATTACTCCTTGTTGCCATTATTTGGTTTGCTGTAAAAGATGGTCATTTTTATTTTGGTGCAAGTTGGTTACTTATTCCTTTGTTACTCTTAATGATGGCAGGGCTTGGACTTGGCCTGGGAATCATCATTTCATCACTTACAACAAAGTATAGAGATTTTACGGTATTGATAGGTTTTGCAGTGCAATTGCTCATGTATATAACACCTGTGGCCTATCCGCTATCATTTTTAAAAAGTAAAGGATATGGTTGGCTAGCTGCATACAATCCGCTCACTCCAATAGTAGAAGCTTTTCGTTTTTCACTTTTTGGTGTAGGAACTTTTACTTCTATACAGTTAGTATATAGTGGTATTTTTATTTTTATTACACTTTTGATAGGGATGCTGATATTTAATAAAGTGGAAAGAAGTTTCATGGACACGGTATAGAAAATATAAACGCAAATAGGCAGAGGTTCACAAAAAATAGTTTGAGTCGCATTACGGAAACGTAAATAATATTTATCATCTTAGCGAATTAGCGGTAAATAAAATAAAATGATTTATAAGGCCCACCATACAGCAGTTATTGACGATGGAGCTAAAATAGGAGAGCATACATCTATTTGGCACTTTACACATATAATGCCTACTGCAACTATTGGAGATAATTGCAACATTGGTCAAAATGTTTTTATTGATAACAGCGTAGTAATTGGCAATGGAGTAAAAATTCAAAATAATGTGTCTGTGTACAATGGTGTAATATGTGAAGACAATGTTTTTCTTGGTCCTTCTGTAGTTTTTACAAATGTTATAAATCCAAGAAGTGCTATTGAAAGAAAAAATGAGTTTAAGCAAACCATTATACGCAGAGGAGCAAGCATTGGAGCAAATGCAACGATTGTTTGTGGCAATGAAATTGGCCAATACGCTATGATTGGTGCAGGTGCAGTAATTACAAAACCTGTAAAAGCTTATGCGCTTGTAGTTGGCAACCCTGCAAAGCAAGTAGGTTGGGTGAGTGAGTTTGGGCTTAGGTTGGTGTTTGAAGAAAGAGGAAATTCAGTTTGTGAGGAAAGTGGTGAGCAGTATTATTTGGAAGAGGGAAATGTAGTGAAAGTCAAATAAAAATGATGAATTAGGAATGCAAAATCATACATGCAGAACTATTAACTAATAAAAATTAACTTAAAATATTGTCAACCGTAATAAAAGTAGAAAACATCTCCAAACAATATCGCCTCGGCGATGTAGGCACTGGAGCGCTTGCACACGACGTAAATAAATGGTGGCATAAAATACGTGGGAAAGAAAACCCCTATTTAAAAATTGGCGAAACCAATGATAGAACTACAAAAGGAGCTACCGATTATGTTTGGGCTTTGAAGGATATTAATTTTGAAGTACAGCAAGGCGAAGTACTTGGTATTATTGGTCGTAATGGAGCAGGTAAAAGTACTTTATTAAAAATATTGAGTAAAACAACAACTCCTACAACGGGAAAAATTAAAATAAAGGGACGTATAGCAAGTTTGTTAGAAGTTGGTACAGGTTTTCATCCAGAGTTGAGTGGCAGAGATAATATTTTTTTAAATGGTGCCATACTTGGTATGACCAAGCGAGAAATTAAAAGCAAGTTTGACGAGATAGTTGACTTTGCAGGCGTAGAACGTTATATAGATACACCTGTAAAGAGATATAGCAGCGGTATGTATGTGCGCCTTGCATTTGGTGTGGCTGCTCATTTAGAGCCTGAAATTTTAATTGTAGATGAAGTGCTTGCTGTAGGTGATATTGAATTTCAAAAAAAGGCATCGGGGAAAATGAAAGAGGTAAGTGAGAAGGGTGGAAGGACGGTTTTATTTGTCAGCCATAATATGGCAAGTTTAAAATCATTATGTACCCAAGGTGTTTTAATGGTTAATGGAGAAATTATTAAGCAAGGTAATATGCAATCTGTAATTGCTGCTTATGAAAAAGATATTGATAAAAAGCTAGATTTTTACTGGACAAATAGTATTGAAACAGGTAATGATACTTTCCTAAGCTCAGTTTCAATTTTAGATAAGTCCAATAAACTAAAGGCAGATTTTTTAACTTCTGAACCAATTTTTATTGAAATGAAAATTGTTGTTAAAGAGCCACAACAGCATTTAAAGATAGGGTTTGATTTAATTAGAAATAATGAAGTAGCTTTCAGAAGTCAGCAAGTTGATTCAACATTAAATACCAGTTTTAATAAAGGAAGTTTTTCTTTTAAATGTAAAATACCTGCTAATTTTTTAAACGAAGGAATGTACAGTATTAAGCCCCAATTTTCTATCCATTGTGTAAAAGAACTTTTTTCTATTGACGAAAAAGTTGTAGAATTTAATGTAAAAATTGATACTTCTAAATCTGAGTACCATACGTTATTAAATATAAACAATCATCCTGGAATTATTTATCCTCATTTGGAATGGGATATTAATGAAAGCAATTAGTAAAATATAGGCTACAATCAAATCATTTATAAACAATATTGAAAACAAGTTATGTTAGAAAATAAAATTTTATTAATAACTGGAGGTACTGGAACCTTTGGTACTGCAGTATTAAATATGTTTAAAGAGTATAAAAAATTTTATTAGATAAGAATATTTAGTAGAGATTAAAAAAATCAAGATGATCTTAGAAAATTAATAAATTCTTATAAATTCAAATTTTATATTTTTGATTTTATTGATT
>JANMFB010000129.1:0-8238 GCA_031377605.1 Ferruginibacter sp. | reverse complement strand
CGGTATTTGCAAAAATAGAATCGGAAGATAATGATAGAATTAGTTTGCAAAATATTGATGGCATTTATAAAACTTACAGGCAGTTATTGGATAATGGATGGAATAATGATTATCGTATGAGGAGGGAAATGGATTATTCCCCGGCTAGCGCACCAATGGAAGCTAGGAGTAAATCCGTAAATATGCAAAATGGTCTTGCTGGTAAAGTTTCAGGCCTAAACGTTACAAGTGCCGATAGTGGTGTGTTTGATAATACCAGAATTACCATACGTGGTGCTCGATCTTTAACAGGAAACAACAAACCTTTATTAATTGTAGATGGTGTAATAGTAGAACTTGGAGTTTTAAGTACATTAAACCCGAGTGATATTTTGAGTACCACTACTTTAAAGAGTGCAGAGGCAACTGCATTATATGGTGCAGATGGAGTAAATGGAGCTCTTATTGTAACTACTAAAAATGGTCCTGCAAAAAAGCAAGAAATTGATGTTAAACTTCGCAAAAACTTCAACGAAACTGCCTTCTTTTTCCCCGATTTAAAAACAGATGCAAATGGAAATATTGAATTTTCGTTCACCATGCCAGAGGCCCTTACAAAATGGAAAATGATGGTACTTGGTCATACAAAAGATTTGGCAAGTGCCTACTCAGAAAAAACTACCATTACGCAAAAACAATTAATGGTACAACCAAATGCGCCAAGGTTTTTAAGAGAAGGAGATCGTATGGAGTTTTCGGCAAAAATTGTAAACCTAACCGATAAAGAAATAACGGGTACATCGCAATTAGAATTGTTGGATGCAGCTAATAACAAAACTGTAGATGGTTGGTTTAAAAATATCTTTCCGCAACAATATTTTACTGTGCCTGCTGGGCAAAGTGTAGCGGTAAAATTTCCTATGGATGTGCCTTTCAATTTTAATTCTGTCATGACATACAGAATAAAAGCTATTGCTAATGACGTTGGCTTTTCCGATGGGGAAGAAGCTGCAATACCGGTTCTTACCAATAGAATGTTGGTTACAGAAAGTATGCCGCTAAATATGAGAAATATAACTTCGAAGAATTTTAAGTTCGAAAAGTTATTAAATAGCGGTACTTCTACTTCGTTGAGTAACCATGCACTTACCATTGAATATACGAGTAATCCTGCTTGGTATGCAGTGCAAGCCTTGCCATACTTAATGGAATATCCTTACGAGTGTGCAGAGCAAACATTTAGTCGCTATTATGCAAATACATTGGCTTCGTTTATCAGTAATTCATCTCCAAAAATTAAGCAGGTTTTTGAGCGATGGAAAATTACGGATACTGCTGCACTCATAAGTAACCTACAAAAAAACGAAGAATTAAAATCTGTTTTACTACAAGAAACACCTTGGGTAATGGATGCACAAAATGAAACACAACAAAAGAAAAATATTGCATTGTTGTTTGATATGGTTCGTTTGGCAGCAGAAAAAAATAAAACGCTTGCTAAGTTAAAAGAAATGCAAAGCAGCAACGGAGGGTTTGTTTGGTTTAAAGGTGGGAGAGATGATAGATATATTACACAATACATTCTCACGGGTATTGGCCATTTAAGAAAGTTAAAAGCAGTACAAGGAACCGATTATGAAATGCTAAAACCAATTGTGGAAAAAGCTTTGCCTTACTTAGATGCAAGCGTAAAAGAGGAGTATGATGAATTGATAAAGTACAAAGTAAAATTATCTGATAACCATTTATCTTATACAGCTATTCAATATTTATACATGCGTAGTTTTTTTGCAGAAACAAATATTGCTCCCACAAATAAAATTGCTGTTGATTATTATAAAGGGCAAGCTCAAAAATATTGGCTGAGCCAAAGCAAATACATGCAATCGATGATTGCACTTGCATTACATAGAATCAACGATGCCAAAACACCAAAGGCGATTATAGAATCACTGAAACAAAATAGTATTAGCAACGAAGAAATGGGCATGTATTGGAAAGATTTTACAAAGGGCGGTTATTATTGGCACCAAGCACCAATAGAAAGCCAAGCTATGATGGTAGAAGCATTTACTGATATTGATAAAAATGAAAATAGAGTGAACGACCTAAAAACTTGGTTGCTTAAACAAAAGCAAACACAAAATTGGGGAACAACGAAAGCTACTGCAGAAGCTTGTTACGCTCTTTTGCTAGGCGGTAGTAATTGGTTGGCAGAAGAAAAAGGGGTTGTAATAAATCTTGGTAATTCAGTTATAAAAAGTACAGATGATAAGGTAGAAGCGGGTACTGGTTATTTCAAAAAAAGGATAGAAGGTGAAAAAGTAAATGCAAGTATGGGAAATATAACTGTTAGTATAAACTCTGCAAATGATAAACCAATAAACCAATCAACTACATCATGGGGAGCAGCTTACTGGCAATACTTTGAAGACTTAGATAAAATAACATCAGCAGAAACGCCACTTAAATTAGTGAAGAAATTGTTTATAGAAAAGAATAGTGATAAAGGTCCAATATTGCAAGCCATAAAAGATGGTGACGAAATAAATGTAGGCGATAAAATAAAAGTACGCATAGAGTTACGGGCAGATAGAGATATGGAATATGTACACATGAAAGATTTGCGTGCTGCCTGTATGGAGCCTACAAATGTTATAAGCGAATACAAATACCAAGGTGGACTTGGTTATTACGAAAGCACAAAAGATGCAAGTACAAACTTTTTCTTTGGATGGCTACCAAAAGGTACATACATTTTTGAGTATCCCATGTTTGTTACACATACAGGTAATTTTAGCAATGGCATTACAACCATTCAATGCATGTATGCCCCAGAGTTTACAAGCCATAGCGAGGGGGTGAGCGTTAGTGTATCTAAATAAGTAATTTTCATTCTATTAAAATAAAAATCCCTTTCGAAATAAATCGAAAGGGATTTTGCATTTTATATTTGTATAATAACTAAATACTAATTAGTATCCCATTCCACCCATATCAGGAGCGCCATGGCTATGTGGAGCTTCCTCTTTAGGTTTGTCAGCAATTACACACTCTGTTGTAAGTAACATACCTGCAATAGATGCTGCATTTTCTAATGCCACACGGCTCACTTTTGTAGGATCTATGATACCTGCTTTAAACATAGAGGGTTCGTATTGCTCTGTTCTTGCATTGTATCCAAAATCGCCTTTACCATTTTTAATAGCTTCTACAACAATTGATCCATCAATACCTGCATTGGCAGCAATGATTCTCAATGGTTCTTCTACTGCTCTACGAACAATGGCCATACCTGTAGTTTCATCTGCAATTTGTCCTTTTACTTTTGCATCTAGTGTAATAAGTGCACGAATATATGCGACACCGCCACCTGGTACAATGCCTTCTTCTACTGCCGCACGAGTTGCATGTAATGCATCATCCATACGATCTTTTTTCTCTTTCATTTCTACCTCTGTGGTTGCACCTACGTAAAGCACCGCAACACCACCTGCAAGTTTTGCAAGTCGCTCTTGTAACTTTTCTTTATCGTAATCAGATGTTGTATTTTCTACTTGAGATTTTATTTGGTTTACTCTTGCAGTGATATCGGCTTTTTTACCTTTACCACCTACTATGGTTGTATTATCTTTATCAATAGTTACAGAAGCCGCTTGGCCAAGTGTTGCCAATTCTACTCCTTCTAATTTGTGACCTAATTCTTCGCTTACAACGGTACCTGCTGTTAAGATAGCAATATCTGTAAGCATTTCTTTTCTACGATCTCCAAAGCCCGGAGCCTTTACTGCTGCTACTTTTAGCGTACCACGTAGTTTATTTACAACCAATGTTGCCAATGCTTCACCTTCCAAATCTTCTGCAATGATTAACAACGGACGACCACTTTGAGCAACTTTCTCCAAAATGTGTAGAATATCTTTCATTGCAGATATTTTCTTTTCGAAAATAAGTATGTAAGGATTTTGTAATTCTACACTCATTTTTTCGCTGTTGGTTACAAAGTATGGAGAAACATATCCTCTATCAAATTGCATACCTTCTACAATATCAACAGTTGTATCTGTACCTTTTGCTTCTTCTACAGTTATAACACCTTCTTTACCCACTTTTACAAAAGCTTCAGCAATTAGCTTACCAATTGTTTCATCATTGTTTGCAGAAATGGTAGCTACTTGTTGTATTTTTTTAGCATCGTTGCCTACTGTTTGGCTTTGGGTGCGTAAGTTTTCTACAATTAGAGACACAGCTTTGTCAATCCCTCTTTTAAGATCCATTGGGTTTGCACCCGCCGCTACCATTTTCAGCCCTTCGCTTATGATTGCTTGAGCAAGTACAGTTGCAGTAGTAGTTCCATCACCTGCTATTTCAGCCGTTTTAGATGCTACTTCTTTTACCATTTGTGCACCCATATTTTCAATTGGGTCTTCAAGTTCTATTTCTTTTGCTACCGTTACACCATCTTTGGTAACTTGAGGCGCACCAAATTTTTTCTCAATAACTACGTTTCTACCTTTTGGCCCTAGTGTTACTTTAACTGCATTTGCAAGGGTATCTACGCCCTTTTTCATTCTGTTTCTTGCTTCTATATCGAAGAATATTATTTTGCTCATTATTTAGATTTTAGTATTGAGTATCAAGTATCAAGACTAGTACTCAATGTTTGAAAATTATTTTTATAAAATGAAAACGCATAAATTAGGCATCAATATCGGAGTAATTAGTTTTTAAACAGACCAATCTTGATACTTACATATTGGTACTATACTATCGCAAGAATATCCGACTCTCTCATAATTAAATAGTCATTACCTTCTACTTGTATTTCTGTACCTGCGTATTTGCCATATAAAACAGTATCGCCAGCTTTTACAGTCATTGGTTCATCTACTTTGCCGGGGCCTGCAGCCACTACGGTTCCTTTAGACGGTTTTTCTTTTGCAGTATCAGGAATGTAGATACCGCCAGCAGTTTTTTCTTCCGCTGCTGCAGCTTTTACAATTACTCTGTCGTGGAGCGGGGTAATGTTTAGCTTTTTACTCGTAGCCATAATGTTTTTTTTGATTTGTGAAAAAATTTACCTTTTGTTGGTTTGCAATGGTGGTCTAATTCCATACCAAACCTTGTAAAAAGAAATGTTGGCAGGGTTTTTACCATTAAGGGGCAAAGGAGCTATTTTTTTGCCACAAAGTCATAAATCATTGCGACAAAAAATCTACAATTATAATTTTGCCTTGCGTAAAGGCGAAGAGACGTAAAGGATTCTCAAAAATTCAAAAGCATTTGTACTATGTTTTGATTAAGTTAAAAGGTCAATTATCCTTGCACAATTCCTTTATTACTTATAGAAATCTACATTTTTGCATTTTTGTTTTTTGAAGGCAATCTTGTTTCTGCCCCTTATTGTCAACTTAATTTTTGTGCCTTTGTGCCTTTGCGGTAAATTTTGTAAAAATAGTACGTTAAATACCCTAATTTTGCGCCTTCAATAAAGGTTTTTGAGAAGATGTTAAGCAGAAGAAATATTAGGGTGAAAGTAATGCAAACCCTCTATGCATTAGAAAGTTTGAGTGGGATAGTGAAGCCGGGAGAACCTATTTCTACATTAACGAAAAAGATTGAACAGAGCAAACATCTATTTACATATCTTCTTTATTTTATTACAGAAACTGCTCGTTATGCAGAAACAGATGCTGGCCATAAAGCTAGTAAACATTTGCCCACCGCTGAAGATCTTACTACAAATATAAAAATTGCAGGCAACGAAATACTATGGAAAATTGTGGAAGATCATTCTTTCAAAGCATCTTGCAATGAGATGAAAGCTGAGCATATTATCGATAAAGATTTACTTAAAAAAACGTATCGTACGCTAATAGAAACAATAGAATACAAAGAATACATAGAGTTACAAGCTAGGGATAAAAAAAGTGAAAGAAAAATACTTGAATTCATTTTTACAGATTTGTTATTACCGGATGAAGATTTTATCAACCATATTGAGGAAAAATTTATTAATTGGGATGATGATGCAGAAATGATGCACTCATTGATCATTGCATATTTGGGCAAGCCCGGGCAACAGAATATTCAAGAGTTTCTTAGTTTAGAAAAAAGAACATTTGCCAAAGATTTGTTGAATGCAGTGATAGATAAAAAAGAACAAACGCTAGAACTTATTAAGCCAAAATTAAAAAATTGGGATGCGGATAGAATTGCTTCATTAGATTTTATTATGTTACAAATGGGAGTTTGCGAATTTTTATATTTTGAAACGATACCTACTAAAGTAACTATTAATGAATACATAGATCTTGCAAAAGCATACAGTACGCCACAAAGTGGACAATTTGTAAATGGTTTGTTGGATAATATTCACAAAGAATTGGAAACTGAAAATAAATTGGATAAAATAAGTTTTAAACAAAATAAAAAATAATCATGCTGAGAAACAGTATTATTTTTTGCATACTAAGTCTGAGTATTACCAGTTGCGATGTGCGTAATAAAGATAAAAAAGCAAATGTAAATGGACTTACTACACAAGTAGAAATTAAAGATCCTACAACAGTGCAAGTAATAGATACGGCGTACAATTTTGGTAAGGTAGCAGATGGCGAAATTGTTACGTATAATTATCGTTTTATAAACACTGGCAAAAAGCCTTTGATAGTTACAGAAGCAAGAGCTAGCTGCGGTTGTACGGTTCCCGAAAAGCCTACTGAACCTATACAACCTGGAGATACTGGCTATATCAAGGTTAAATTCAACAGCGAAAAAAGAGTAGGGCAAGTACATAAAACCATTACTGTTTTATCCAATGCCGAACCAGCTTTTCCTGAAATGTTGTTGACTGGAGAAGTAATAGAAAAAGCGAAATAATCATTTAAACAATAAACCAAACAATATGTTATTAAATATCTTTTTACAAGCAGCTTCTGGAGCAAATTCATCACCATATTTACCATTAATGATGGGAGGTATGATTTTGGTATTTTATTTCTTTATGATAAGACCTCAATCTAAAAAGCTAAAAGAGCAAAAGAAATTTGTAGCCGATATGCAAAAGGGAGATAAAATTGTAACTATCGGCGGTATTCATGGCAAGATAAATAAAATGAATGACGATGATACAATTGAACTTGAAACAAGCCCTGGTAGTTACATGAGAATAGAAAAAGGAACAGTGAGTTTGGAGTGGACGGCTAAGTTGAATAAGGTTGTAGCAGCGAAGTAGTATTCAGTATTCAGTATTCAGTATTCAGTATTCAGTATTCAGTATTCAGTATTCAGTATTCAGTATTCAGTATTCAGTATTCAGTATTCAGTATTCAATTAAGTGTAAAGTTAATAAAGGAAATTCAAAAAATTTCACATTGCATTTTACTGCCAACTGCCAGCTGCGTACTCCCAACTTTTAAATTAAATAATGCTTCGTATCGGTCTCACAGGAGGTATAGGCTCAGGTAAATCAACCGTGGCTCACATTTTTGAACTGCTGGGTATTCCTGTATATTATGCAGATGATAGAGCTAAGTGGTTGATGAATGAAGATGAAAATCTTAAGCAACAAATCATACAAAATTTTGGAGATAAAAGCTATGTGGATGGTAAATTAAACCGTTCACATATTTCTTCTATTGTGTTTAATGATGCATCAAAAGCGTCACTCATCAATTCAATAGTACATCCTATTACAATTGCTGATGCAAGGCACTGGATGGAAAAACAAAACAGCTCTTATGCTATAAAAGAAGCGGCACTCATTTTTGAAGCAAAAGCAGAAAAAGAATTAGATCTAGTTATTGGTGTAAGTTCTCCGCTGCCCCTAAGAATACAACGAATTATGCAACGAGATAATATTGATGAAGCAGCTGTGCTTGCTCGTATGCAAAAGCAAATGAATGAGGAAGATAAAATGAAACTTTGTGATTTTATAATTGAAAATAATGAACAAGATTTATTGATTCCACAAGTATTGGCATTGCATGAAAAAATTTTAGCCAACCTCGAAAGGGTTCACAACTAAAGTATTTGCTGTAATGTCAATTGTGTTTTATAAATACCCTAAAGGTTATCTATAGAATTTTAAATGTTAATGCTGAAATGACAAACAAATAGTGCTATATTCTGCTTTAGGCAGTGAAATTGGATTATAATGTATGTATTACCAATATAATTGTCAAAAAAATATTAATTGTAGAGAAACCATATAGTTTTCAAAATAGTCTTTATTTTTATTACTCAATTTTAAAACCT
>JANMFB010000109.1:0-16182 GCA_031377605.1 Ferruginibacter sp. | reverse complement strand
TCTTTCGTGATTGGCTCACTGCTATCAGACCCTTAATAGATATTCCCATTTCATTGATTGCTACTTTTTTCATCATGTACATTTCGGGGTTCTCTATCAATATCCTCACATTATTAGGCATTGTGCTTGCTACAGGTTTGGTGGTAGATGATGGTATTGTAGTAACAGAAAATATATTTAGAAAATTGGAAGAAGGTTTACCCATAAAGCAAGCGGCTCTGGAAGGAAGTAAAGAAATCTTTTTTGCAGTAATTTCTACCTCTTTTACATTAGCAATTGTATTTTTACCGGTAATATTTTTAGAAGGATTTATAGGAAGACTCTTTCGTGAATTTGGTATAACGTTGGCTGCTGCAGTTCTTATCTCAGCCTTTGTTTCGCTTACAATTACACCAGTTTTAAATGTGGTATTGCGCAGAAAAAAATCTGTTCATGGAAAGTTCTATATGAAAACAGAGCCATTTTTTACAGGAATGGAAAATGGTTATAAAAACTTATTGACAGGCTTTTTAAAAGTAAGGTGGTTGGCTTGGGTTGTACTAATAATATGCTTGGTAATGGGTTTCTTTATAGGTACAACACTTCAAAGCGAAATTGCCCCTATGGAAGATAGAAGTAGTGTGCGTTTTAGCGTATCTGCACAAGAGGGAACAAGTTACAATAAGATGCAAAGCATATCAGATGAGGTTGCTAATTATTTGTATGATTCTATACCCGAAAGAGATTTTGTTTTTGCCCGTACTCCTGCAGGAGCTATAAACACTGCCCAGCCTAGGCTTGCTCTTGTGCCTCCTGCCGAGCGTAATAGATCTCAAGACCAGATAGCAAATGACCTTAACCGTAAAATGGTAAGGTTTAATGAAGCAAAAGTTTTTGCAATACAGGAACAAACGATTGGCGTTGGCCAGCGTGGTAGTTTGCCCATACAGTTTATTCTGCAAAATCAGGATTTAGAAAAAATGAAAGACATGCTTCCGAAATTTTTAGAAGAAGCAAAAAAAGACAAAACTTTTTCGAATGTAGATGCGAACTTAAAATTTAATAAGCCAGAAATTTCTTTAACGATTGATAGAATGAAAGTGAAAGATTTAGGTCTTTCTTCTCAAGATGTTGTAGCTGCAATACAAGCTGCCTTTAGTGGTGGTAGGCTAGCTTATTTTCTACGAGATGGTCATCAATATTCAGTTATAGCGCAAGTAGAAAGGAGTGATAGAAACAAACCAGAAGATATTTCTAGATTATATGTGAGAAACAATAAAGGCGAAAATATTCCTTTAAGTGCAGTTGTGAAATTGGAAGAAACTAGCAGCCCTCCAAGTTTGTTTCACTTTAATCGTTACAAATCAGCAACTATTTCTGCATCATTGGCAGAAGGTAAAACAATTGGTGATGGTATAAAATCTATGCAGGCAATTTCAAAAAAGTTATTGGATGAATCTTACCAGACAGCGCTCAGTGGGCCATCTAGAGATTATCAAGAAAGCAGTAGCAATATTGCCTTTGCTTTTGGGCTGGCACTAATACTTATTTACCTCATACTAGCTGCACAGTTTGAAAGTTTTGTAGATCCTTTCATCATTATGCTTACGGTGCCGCTTGCACTTGCAGGTGCTTTGCTTAGTCTTTGGATATTCGGTCAGACGTTAAATATTTTTTCTGAAATAGGTATGATTATGCTGATTGGCCTAGTTACTAAAAACGGCATTTTAATTGTGGAATTTGCGAACCAAAAAAGAGAACAAGGCTTATCTATCAAAGAGGCAGTATTGGAAGCATCCCGACAAAGATTAAGACCCATATTAATGACAAGTCTTGCAACATCTTTTGGTGCATTGCCTATTGCATTGAGCCTAGGTGCTGCTGCTGCAAGTAGGGTTCCGCTTGGTATTGTAGTTGTAGGCGGAATTTTATTTTCACTTATTCTTACACTATTTGTTATACCAGCAGTGTACACTTTTTTAAGTAGTAAAAATAAACATGTAGCAAAGAAAATAGTGATTACGGATTAAGGTTATCTTCCTAATAATATTTGAAATAATTAAATTGATATCAAACCATTTAATAATAAACGAATTAAACAAAGCAGTGAAAACAATTCATAAAAAAGCAACCAATCTATTGTTGATATTAATGATTATTTCCGTTGTAAATTCTTATGGGCAAGACACTTTGCGCCTACCAGATGCCATAAACTTGGCTCTTAAAAAAAGCCTTGATATTACCATTGCTAAAAATAGTATAGAAGCTGCTACTATTTTAAATAGCAATGGTTTTGCAGGGGGGCTTCCTGTTGTAACAGCTAATATTACCGATAATGAATCGCTTACAAGTGTAAATCAAAAGCTCAATACAGGCACCATTATTCAAAGAAATAATGCTGCTGCAAATTCATTAAATACAAATGTAACAGGTAGTATTTTATTATTTAATGGCGGAAGGGTAGTGGCAACAAAACAGCGGCTTGCTACTTTACAAAGCCAATCAGTCAAAGTACTTAGCAGTCAAATACAAAACATTATAGCAGGGGTAAGTGTGGCTTATTACGATGTAGTTCGCCAACAGAATTATATAAAAACAATTGACAGATCTTTGGAAGCCTCTAACCAGCAACTTACTATTGTAAAGACAAGGCAAAGTGCAGGGCTCGCAAATAATGCAGATCTTTTTCAAGCGCAAATAGATTTGAATGCATTACTACAAACAAAAATTGCACAACAATTAATTGTTTCCCAATCTAAAACAGAATTGTTAAGATTGTTAACCGCAAAAGTAGATTCATCAGTAAATATTGCTGATACCATTATTGCTGAGAATAATATTACACTACAATCAGTACTTGATAAACTTCCTGCAAATGCAGATGTAGCGGCATCAGAAGATTTGATAGCTGTAAATAAATTAATTGTAAAAGAAACCAATGCATTGAGGTATCCATCCATAAGGGCAAATGCTGGTTATAACTTTTTTAGAAACCAATCAGCAGCTGGGCAATTATTGCTTAATCAAGTTTATGGGCCTTCGGTTGGTGTATCTTTAGCTGTTCCGATTTTTAATGGTAATATTTTTAAAAAGCAGGTGCAAGTGGCAAACATAAATGTGAGTAATGCAGCTTTACAAAGAGATATCATTTTAAGAGATTACAGTGCACTTGCTACAAACCAATACCAGGCCTATGTAGCAACACTTTCACAAATTCAAAATGAAAAAGAAAATTACAAATTATCTGCCCAGTTGCTAGATTTAGTGCTCCTTCGTTTCCAGCTTCGCCAAGCTACCATTGTAGAAGTAAAAAATGCTCAAAAAAGTTTTGAAGAGTCAGGTTTTAGGCTTGTTAACTTAAGCTTTGTTGCCAAGTCAAGTGAGATAGAATTGAAGAGATTGAGTAATCAATTGGGTTTGTAGGTTAGCTTTTTATAAGATGAGTAACCATTAAGGAAATTATTTTAAAGTAGGAATATGATTCCTTGTTATTTTAACTCGTAAGAAATAACAAATGCAAGCCCGGCATTCCAAAGGTTTTCTTTAACGGAAGCATCTTTTGTTTTTACTAGTCCATATCTAAAAGTTGGCTCTGCTGATATATGCATCTTATCTGTAAATTTGTAATCTACGCCAAAGCTTACAACAGGAGAAATATCAATTTTATTTAAACCCAATGAAGAAGATTGATTCTCTCTCTCGGTGGTGCCATCTGAATATTTTAAGGTAAAAGTCTGCTTTGAATTAACTAAAAAATTTGTAATAAAACCTGCACTAGAAATAAAGCGGGCTTTGGTTTTACCAAATGAGAATTTTGCCTTTAAAGGGATACCAATAAATTGATATGAATAGTTTATTATTATTCTATCAACAATTATAGGGTCGGGAGTAGGAAACGTTAACCCTTGTTCTTTGGTTTTATATCCTCTATTAGCGTACTGGATTCCTGTTTCAAAACTGAAAAATTTCGATATGGGGAGTGTTAGATTGAAACCTGTCGTGTATCCCAACTTTGCTTTTTCAATGTCGTTTCTTAAATCTATTACTAAGTCGGTAGAACTATTGCTACCATCATTTTTAAGTGTTCTGAAGCTATAGTCAGGAGAAAAACTATACCCGATAGTAATTTTCTTTTCCTTTTTGTTGCCTTGCCCAATTGCCGTAAATGACAACAAAGAACTGAGTAAAATGATTAACAGTTTCATGGAAGTATTTTAGAAATGTAAACTTGAAATTAAAAATTTCGTTTAATATTTGTTTAATCGAATATAAGCGAAAGTATTCAACCAACAAATACAATAAACAATCCTATATATAACCAAATTGAAAGCTAAAATATTTCAATTTTTCTATCTGAAATTACCCTTCGGTTATTACCTTCAGCCGATTGTATGATTAGAAACTGTTTTGTCGCGACAATAGTCACCGATGAACAACAAATAAATAAAAATTTTTCGTAGTGCCTGGCACGCCACAATAATTTTTAGATGAATTTCTACTTGTTCATTTTCTTTGCCATTTCTGCATCTTTTGCTAATTGCGCCTTTAATCCATCTAATCCATCAAACTTTACTTCGTTACGTAATGCATTTTTTAAAGTAATGATAAGTGTACTGCCGTAAATGTCTTCATCAAAATCGAAAATGTTTACTTCAATAGTTCTTTTTTTACCATCTACCGTGGGGCGAAGGCCAATGTTCATCATGCCTTTTAGATTTCTATCACCAAGTTTTACATTTACAGCATAAACACCATTTGCAGGGATGAGTTTGTGTTCATCGGCTATTTGTAAGTTGGCAGTAGGGTAACCAATGGTGCGGCCTATTTTGTTGCCTACTACCACCAAGCCACTAAAGAAATAGTCATATCCAAGAAATAAAGCAGCCTGCGCTATATCGCCTGCAAGTATGGCTTGCCTTATTTTAGTAGAGCTTATGGTAATGTTTTTTAAAACAAGTTCGGGTATTTCTTTTAGTTGGAAATTGTAAGTTGCTTCCACACTTTTGAGAAGCTCAAAATTGCCTTCTCTATTATTGCCAAAACGGTGGTCGTACCCAACTACGATTGCTGCGGGCGAAAAGTGTTTCACCAAAAATTCTTTAATATATGTCTGTGCTGTTTGTTGAGAAAAAGCAGTATCAAAAGGTACAACAACAATATGCTCAATACCATTTTTGTGTAGCAAATTGTATTTTTCTTCTGGCGTGTTTAATATCTGTAATGCTTTTTCCTTCATTTGCACTACTTGCTTCGGATGAGGATAAAAGGTAATAAGTACCGGTGTTCCGTCTATTTTAGCGGATTCTTTTTTTAGTTGTTCTATTATCTGCACATGCCCTGTGTGCACGCCATCAAAACTGCCTGTGGTTATAACAGCCCTGACAAATTTTGGCAACAACGATAAATCTTTATACACTTTCATACTTGGGGTGCAAAAGTAGTGAGAAATGAATATTGTTATTAGATTGTAGAACATTTATTTTTGTACAAAATGGTTTTGAACCACTAACACACAAAGAAAAAAGATACACTAAGAATTATGTTTTAACAATCAATCAAAAACAATCAACCAACAACTATAAACTTTCTACAAACAACCATGAACTTTCAACTAACAAATATTAACCAATAACCATGTCACTATACGCAAAACGAGGAGTATCCGCACAAAAAGAAGAAGTACACGCAGCAGTGCAAAAATTGGATCAAGGACTGTATGCACATGCATTTTGTAAAATTTATGCCGATTACCTTGCCGGCGATGAAAATTTTGTGAATGTAATGCACGCTGATGGTGCAGGTACAAAAAGTATTTTAGCCTATTTGTATTGGAAAGAAACTGGTGATGTATCCGTGTGGAAAGGCATAGCACAAGATGCCGTAGTGATGAATTTAGATGATTTACTTTGTGTAGGTATCCATGATAATATTGTTTTCAATTCTACCATAGATAGAAATAAGCATTTAATAAGTGGAGAAATTTTGGAGCAAATTATAAATGGTACACAAGAAGTTTTTGATATGCTGGCTACGCACAATGTGCACATACATTACTTGGGTGGAGAAACGGCAGATGTGGGAGATGTAGTTCGCACGGTTGCAGTAAACGGTACTATGACTAGCCGATGGCCAAAAGATAAATTGATAACCAATGATAAAATAGCTGCAGGTGATGTAATTGTTGGGCTAGCTTCTTATGGACAATCAAATTATGAAACAGCATACAACAGCGGTTTAGGAAGCAATGGGCTTACAAGTGCAAGGCATGATGTGCTCAATAAATTTTATGCAGAAAATTTTAAGGAGAGTTTTGATAATAGTTTGAGCAATGAGGTTGTTTACATTGGTACCAATAAATTGACAGATGAGTTAACAAGAAATGATGGTGAAAAAACTACAGTTGGTAAATTATTGCTGAGTCCTACTCGTACTTATGCACCTGTGCTGAAAGAAATTTTAGCGAATCAATTTGATAAAGTAAATGGGCTTATACATTGTAGTGGCGGAGGACAAACCAAATGTTTAAAATACTTACCTGGCAATTTTAAAATAATAAAAGACAATCTTTTTGAAGCTCCGGAAATTTTTAAACTTATAGCAAAAAGTAGTGGTAGCAGTGCAAAAGAAATGTATGAAGTTTTTAACATGGGCTGCAGGCTAGAAATTTATTGTAATGCAAATGATGCTCAAGCAATGATAGATGTTGCAAATTCATTTGGTATAGCTGCACAAGTTATTGGAAGGGTAGAAGCTTCTATAAAAAAATCGCTTGTTATCCATATTGATGGGGAGGAGATAAATTATTAAATCATAATTACAGTTAGTATTATCTTCTTTCCACAAACGCAAATTGAGCAGAATCGTTTTTGCCTTGTGTATAAGTAGTTTTTACATAGTCGTTATCAAATCCAAATTCTTGCGCTTGTCTTTACTTTCCCAGCGGTAATGAATGGTATAGATGTTTTTATCGTTTTTTAATTTAAAGGCAATTTTTGTAAGCATATTTATTACATTTTCTCCCATAGCAGCGCTTACTTTTTTAAGAAATTTTTCTTTGATAATGATTTCTTTTCCTGCTTTATCAAATACCCAAACAATATTATTTCCTTCTAATATCTCTATTTGACTAGCACCCGTGATGGTCTGAAAATCGATACTTAAATATGCATATTTAGGGTTTACTCTAATGGTTGTATCTAAGGAAATGTTTATAGTGCCACACTTCAATTCATTAGCTTGTGCAGTAGCACCGGCTGGAGTTTTGAGTACAACTGTGGTAGCTATTTTTGCAGGGAGTTTGTTGTTTTGGGCAATGGTTGTTACGCTAATTAAAAATATTGTGTAGAGAAGAAAAAATGACTTAATCATACTGCATAATTTTTTTTAAAGGTATTGATTTGTATTATTAAATATCGTTACATTTTCTTAATAAAAAAAACTGCAATTTAATTTGCAGTTTTACTTTATTAATAGTTGCTATTAAAAACCGTTTTATTTTACTTCTTAAATCACAAAAGTTATTGTTTGCTTAAAATAAGATGCTACTTTATGCCCATTTTGCATAGCAGGAATCCAATCAGGACTTGTTTTCATTAATTTTATACACGCTTCAGCAGCTTTGCTCCCTAAGAAGGTAATTGCTTTCATATCCATTAATTTGCCAGTTTCAGAAACTATAAATTGTACTATTACTTGATATGTACCCGGTTTCCAACCATCTTTTTTTGCTGCCTTTGAATCAAGGTTGCGCATTAAAAAACGTTTCCATTCTTCAACCCCTCCAGGAAATTGAGCTTCATGTTCTACTTTATTAAAAACTAAATCAGGCAGATTTTGTTTTTGTATATTTTCATTTAGTTGTTCTACATTTTTATTTAATTCTTTTAGTTCACCTTGGTAGTCACCAATTCTTTTTTGCAAATCATTCTTTTTCTTTGTAGTAATCTCAATAACCCCATCTTTTCCTTTTTCACCGTATAAGGCAATTGCAGATTTGTCTTTCAATACATTTACGCTTTGAATATTTTCGGGTGATAGGAGTTCCACTGCTCTTTTATCTGTTACTTTACCATCAATAATATATAAAGGGATACTCGTTGCATATTTCGTTTCATTTAATCTTGGTGATACGCTCAAAGTTTGATTTGAATTTATTCTTCCATCAACTACAATTTCACCTAAAGTATTTACTTGGTTTTTACTCAAACTCGCATCTACAAAATAAATAGAATCCATTTTAATAGAAAGTGCATTTTTGTAAGTACTTGTTTTTGGGTTGTAGGTTTCTTCAATGGTTGCATTTTTAATAATAATTAAGCCATTAGATGCATTGGTGCCATATTTTTTTATTTGAGCCACATTGCCTTTCTTGTAAATAGTTGCAATGCCTCCTTTAATTGTTTTATTGTTTAAATCTGTTGGCTTGTATTGCTTTCCATTAATAATTATAATTCCATTATTACCTGCAATATTATTTTTATCGTCTAAATCAAAAGTAAAGTTGTCAATATTTACCTCGCCGCTCATTAGTGCCGTTTCATTATTCAAGTTCGCCTGTTTTTGATTATTGGTTGGCGGTGTGTCTATGAGTACCTTAGCATTTGATAAATTAGAAATGGTTTTTTGAGCAGCAAAATTTGTAATTGCACTTAAAACATTATTTGCAAAAGCTGTTTGACCCTTTCCAGATTTTAAGTAAGCTAAATCTTTGTCGTTGGTAATATATCCAGCTTCAATTAATATTGATGGAAATGAGTTTGCTTCTAAAACTTTTACACCTGATTGCCTTTGTGCAGGATTTGGAGAAACATATAGCTGGTAGTTATTTTTAAAACTATTTATCATAGTAGATGCAAACATTCTACTATTTAGGTTATTTGAAAAACTATCTCTAGACACATATACTGTCATTCCAGTTTTTTTATTGTATGATTTTTCTGAAGTTCCATCTATGTGAATGGATACAAATAAATTGGAATTTTGAGCTTTTGCAAAATTTGCTTTATCTGTTACCAGTTGGAAAACATCAGTCTCTCTAGATAAAATGATATTTATATTTTCATTCGTATTAAGCTCTTTTATTTTTTTTGCCAATACAAGCGCAATATCTTTTTCGGATGTTCCGTCAATATTTTTTGCCCCTGCATCCGCTCCTCCATGTCCTGCATCTATAACTACAGTTATTTTTTCATTTGGGTTAGTAATATTTTTTTCAATAATTGTTCTTGCTTTCAAAGTAAACGCAGCAAAAACAATAACAGCAAGCGGCAGTACTAGCAATCGGCTTATATAATTTACACTTTGGTTTTGATTTTTTATAATCATGGCTAATCTTCTTTTAATAGGTGAGTAAAAAAAATGATTTGTTAAATAAAAATTGTGTTGTGGGTATGTAGCTGCTAAAATCATAGATGCAAATGCAGCCGTATCGCCATCTTCCACCGCACGTTTATCTGCAATAAATTCGTGTATCATATTCAGCTCTTTTCTTATTAGCCAAAATATAGGATTGCACCAAAATATTATTAGAACTAGATTGATAAACATTTTATCCCAACTATGGAGCTCTTGTATGTGGGCGAGCTCGTGCCTAAATATGCGGTTGCCCGTTGGGGAGTACATGTCTATCTTTTCGTTCCAAAAAATTGTACGGAAAAATGAAAAGGGCGTCCCCTTTGCAGCATCCGTATTTACCAGATAAATATTTTCTATAGCTACTGCTTTGTTGTTTTTTAGCAGCGTAAATATTTTTATAAGCAAATGTAACAATGCAATTAATAATAATGTGCTTATTGCAATATATATGTAGGGTATTAATTCTTCAAAACTGAGGCTGTGCCTAGTTGGTGTAAGTACTATTTCATCAATATATTCATCGCCTGCAGTTACTATTTGCAGCATTTTTATAACATTGGTTTTTGGTTCTTCTATTTTGTGAAAAATATTTATTTCCATGGTTGGTAATAAAAGAGATAGACCAATAATTGTCAATAAATAAAACCTATTGTAACCATGAAATACTTTATTGCGCAGGGCAAACCAATAATAACCAAACAATACCGCAGAACATATAATTACTTTTAACAAGTAGTAGGAGAATGCTATCATTATAAAAAGTTTAATAGTTTATATAAATTGGATTATTTCTTTTTTAATTGTTTCAGCAATAATTCTAGATCATCAATAGTTAATTCATTTTCTTTTACCATAAATGAAACTGCCTCTGTAAAACTTCCTTCAAAATACCCAGTTACAAAATTTTGCATGGTGGCTTTACTGTATTCTTCTTTACTTACAAGTGTATAATACTGGTGTGTTCTACCAAATACAGTTACGCCTATAAACTCTTTCTCTACCAATATTTTTATAATGGTTGCAACTGTATTGTTGTGTGGCTTTGGCTCTGGTAAGGCATCTATTATTTCTCTAAGAAACGCCCTTTCTAATGACCATAATTCTTGCATTATTTGTTCTTCTGCTTTTGTAAGTGGCTTCATTACTTTATAAATTATAAAACAAAACTAAGTAATTAGTTTTGTAACTAAAAATTTAGTTTAATATTTTTTGTTAATTTTTTTTAATAAGATTCCAATAAATAATAGAAAAATAAATTAATGTTTTATCGAAAATAGTATACAATAAAAAGAAATGTTTAACATCCTTAACTCAAAAAATATTTCATTACGGCTTTTCATTCATTTATATTTGCTTCTAACGGTAAATTGAATATTTTGGTGGGAGCAATTTATCATATCAGCAATTAAATAATTAAATATGTCTCAAGCAATAATAGAATTAAGAAAAGTAAATATTTATCAAAGCGAAACACTTATTCTTGGCGATGTAAATATCTCTATAGATAAGGGTGAATTCGTTTATTTGGTAGGTAAGACAGGCACGGGAAAAAGTAGTTTATTAAAAACATTGTATGGCGATTTGAATCTTACAGAGGGGGAAGGCTGGGTAGTAGGTCATAATCTTAGAGAACTTACCTGGAAAACAATTCCATTCTTACGAAGAAATTTAGGTGTGGTGTTTCAAGATTTTCAGTTGCTTACGGATAGAAATGTTTCTGAAAATTTAAAGTTTGTACTTCGTGCAACAGGTTGGAAAGATTTAAAGTTGATGGATGCAAAAGTTGCTGATGTTTTAGAAAAAGTGAATTTGGCTACCAAAGGTTTTAAAATGCCTTTTGAGCTGAGTGGTGGCGAGCAGCAACGTATTGACATCGCTAGAGCTTTGTTAAATTCTCCAAAACTTATTTTGGCAGATGAGCCAACAGGAAACCTAGATCCTGAAACAACAGATGAAATCATGAAATTACTTTTTCATATTACAAGAGATTTTGGCACCACAGTAGTAATGGCCACCCACGATTATGTAGTTATAGATAAATATCCGGCTCGTACCATAAAAACAGAAAATGGTAAAGTGTGGGACAATGCTAGTATAGCAGCGCAATAAACTTTTGCGCATTTGCTTCATTGTTGTATAATATTTTTAATGCAGTACTACGGTGCTGCATTTCTTTTTCGGTAAAGGGTTTATCGAATAAAATAGTTACATTTTCTTTAAAAGAATTTGTATCGTTTGCTACACTACAAAGCCCTTCCAATGTGGAGCCAGCAATACCAGCTTCATTTACCAAACAATAGCGACCATTAAAAAGTGCATTGAGTAATTTTAATTTTACGCCGGTATTATTAAATGAGGGTAATACATGTAATTGTGCATTTTCAATAAGCAATTGCATGTTTATATCATTTGGTGTATCTACAATACTTATGTTTTTATATTTTCTTGCTTTTGTTTGTAGCCTTGTAGTTGGCTTTTTGCCTGCAATTACCAATGGGAATTTAAGTGTAGAAAATACTTCTTCCATCAACCAAATAGCAGCTTCTTCATTTTCATTTATTGATAAGTTGCCGTGGTATAAACAATAAGAACCCTTTCCATACTTTATTTTCGGATTATCCTGTGCAAGAAAAACTGGTAAAAAGCTAATCTTTTTTGCAGCAAATACTTCTTGATAAATAGTTAGGTCTTCTGTGCTTACAGTTAATACGTGTGCTAGGTTTGCAACTTTACTTTCGTATTTTTTTAAAAGATTTGATTCGAATTTAAAGTAAGTTCTTTTTAAAAAATTATGCTCATGCTTTGCAAGTTTTGCATAATACATAAACTCTACATTGTGTAATCTTAAAAATAATTTCCTATCCTTAAATTCATTCTTTATTAAATAATAAGTTGTGTGAATCCCTTCAAATAAAATGTGATAATTATCTTTTTTTAGGTTTAATAGTAATTCAGCATTTTGCCTAGAGGAAACTATATATGGAAGGCTGAATGAAATACCAGTAATTTTTTTTCGTTTATAATAGTTTACAGAAACACAATATTTTTCTAGATCGGCTTGTGGTTCTCTTTTGTCCACAAAGCAATGCAAGTGGATTTTTACTTCATTTTTGTGAAGGTATTTTAATTTGTAAAACAAATCTACCACACCACCATAATCAGCAGGGTAGGGCACATCTAATGAAATGATATGGATGTGTTTTTCGCTCACAAATAAGGGTTATAAATTTCTTTTATTTTTTCCGATTCGTTTTCCCAGCAAAGAATTTTTGCGGCTTCTTTACAGTTCTTTTTCATCAGTAAATAATCTGTTTCATTTGCGGTTATTTCAAGAATTGCGTTGGCTATTTTTTCAGGTTCTATGCTATCTATGCATATTCCACATTTGTATTCCTTTATTATTGCAGCTACTTCTGGTATGCCCGTGACAACACTTGGCACGGCAGCATGAATGTAATCAAATATTTTGTTTGGAAGATTATACAAGCAATTTAAGTCTTCAAAACTGTCGAGACTAAAACCGATATGAGCAAGCGGAGTATATTTTTTTAATTCACTTGGCGCAAGTTTGCCAATCATCTCTACCCTATTGTCTAATTTTAAATCACTTATTTTTTGTTTAATGCTGTCCCAAAGTGTACCGCTGCCAATGTAAACCAAGTAATAATTCTCAGGTAAATATTGCATGGCTAAAAGTAATTCTATTCCGCCTCTTCCTTCGTTTATACCTGCCCCTTGCATAAGTAGAATTGTCTTATCTTTCCATCGTTCTGGCAAAGTAATCCTTTCTATTTGGGTTGATATGGGCACGTTTCTCACTACGCCAATATCGTTGCCATATTCTTCCACATATTTGTTTTTTACTGAATTATTTACCGTGTAAACAACTGGTAACTTTGGAAATATCCAATTCTCAAAAAACTTCCACACTTTTCTTTTAAAATGACTTTGATTTAATTCTGGCACACCTGTAAAATACTCATGTGTATCGTAAAATATTTTTTTGTTTCTAGTTTTGCTAAGGATATAATTAGGTACAAGTACGTCTAAATCATTTGCCAAAAAATAATCTGTGTTTGCGAAAAGTAATTTAATAAATAGTTTACTGTTGAATTCTGCATATTGCAAAATTCCTTTTCTAAAATGGCATTTAATCCGGGAGGCTTTAAAAACATATTTATCTAAAGGAAGGCTATCATTAAAACATCTAGCAATCACAGCTACGTCAAAACCAATTTGCTGTAGTGTAGTGCATATTCTTATTACACGCTGATCTGTTGTGAGATCTGAAATAACTGAAACAGTGATTTTTTTGTTCATACTGTTTATAAAAAACTAATTAAATGTTCGTGTATTTTTTCGGATGCATTCCCCATACCAAAAATATTCCCTTCAAAATCTGGCTGTAAATTTTCTAAAGCCATAAAATCTTTTATAATGCTATTTTGATTTATAATACTATTCTTGGAGCAGTTTGCTTCTATGATCTCTGGCCAAAATGGTTTGTCCATAATAATTAAAGATTTTTTATGAGAAAAATAAGCTTCTCTGCTTGTTCCTCCACTGTCTGTTATAACACAGTTGCAATTTGCAAGTAAGGTTTTCATACTTGGGTAGCCCAATGGGGGTAGTACTGTAAAACTAGGAAGCAGCCCATATTCACTTATTTTTTTTTGTGTATGCGGATGCATAGGCATTACAACAGGGTTCGATTTATCTAGTTCATTTAATGAATTAATGATACTAGCTAAATTTTCTGCATTATTAAGATTTGCCGAGCGATGAATTGTACAGGCTATGTAGTCTTTTAGTTCTATAATATTTTTAGGTGCATTATTTATTTTCTTAAATGCATCTAGCATTAAATCTCCTGTGTACAATACTTGCGAACCAATAGATTTCCCATAGCCTTCAGCTTCCATCGTAAGCATATTTTGCTCAGTACAACAATAATTTACATCTGCTAATCTATCCGTAAGTATTCTGTTTATTTCTTCGGGCATACTATTGTCGTATGTACGCACGCCTGCTTCAAAATGTATTAATGGTAAGCTACTTCTTTTAGCTGCAATGGCTGCTGCTAAGGTTGTATTGGTATCTCCATATACAAGTATTACACTATTTTTATTTGCAGCAAAATATTTTGCTAAAGCATCAGTGGCTTTCCCTATAAATAAATTTGCTGAGCTGTCTTGAATATTAAAATTAAGCGTGGGTGCAGGTATTTTTAGTTCAGCAAAAAAAAGATCGCTCATATCATAACTAAAATGCTGTCCGGTATGAATTATTTCTTGCTTTATATTTTTATTGATCGCTAGTTCGCTATACAATACTGCAAGTTTTACAAACTGTGGCCTATTTCCTACGATATGTATTATTTTTCTCAAAGGCTTTTATAAATATTTTCTATTATTTCAACTGACTTTAAACCGTCTTCTGCACTTGCTATATTGAAACTTTCATCCGAGAAAGATTTGATAAGGTTTTCATAAACTTTATCATGGTTACTCATACTTCCTTGGTAAAATCCATAACTATTAGCAGTATTACCTGCTTCCAAGACAATTTTATCTTGATGTTCTATGTTTTGATATTCTAGTTCATTTAAGTACTGACCACCAATTTTTACTGTGCCATTTTCACCAAAAATAGTAATAGACCCTTCCATATTTCGAGCAAAACTATTTACAGTGTAATTTAATGTGCCCCTAGCCCCACTCATCATTTCTATTAAAACAACTCCAGTGTCTTCTATTTCTATAGTTGCGTGGTTATAATTTGCAATACTTGCTTTTACAGACTTTACATCTCCAAGTAACCAATACAAAATATCTATAAAATGGCTAAACTGCGTGTATAGCGTTCCCCCGTCTAGTTCTTTGGTACCTTTCCAAGAATTTGTATAGTATGCTGTGGGTCTATTCCAAAAGCAATTTATCTGAAACGAGAAAATCCTACCTAATTTATTTTTTTCGAGTAACGCTTTCACTGCAACAACAGGTGGATTGTATCTATTCTGTTTTACAACAAACAGTTTTTTTTCATTTTTAGCAGCGGCTAGTAGCATTTTCTCACCATCAATAGTATTGATTGATAATGGCTTTTCGCAGAGTACATGCATTTTGGCATTTAAGCACAAAATACTATGGGCTGCATGTAAACCATTGGGTGTGCATATCGCTACAATATCAATTTCAATTTCGTTTTGCAGAAGTGTATCCAATGAATAGTAGCTTTTGCATTCATATTCATGGGCAAGCGTTTTAGCTTTTTCTTCGATAACATCGCAAACTGCTACTAGTTTGCCATATTTTATTATTTGCTCTGCATGTCTTTTAGCAATTCTCCCACAACCAATTATGGCAAATTTTACATCCATTTTGCAAATATACTTATAATTAAATTTTCTATTTTCATCAATGAACTATTCCTTTTACATCATATCCATTGATTTATAAATGTTAGTTATAACAGTTCTAAGTATAATTTCATGCAAAATAACATGAGCTAGACAGATCTAAAAAAAGCCAAACTAAGGAAGATGCTCATTTTGAAGCGGTAGAAAAACGGAAAAGGCTAGGAGCAATTTTAATGCCTGATAAGGAGAAATTTCATGTATTTATGAAAATGATGAAAATTAGAAAAATGCTCAAAAATGCAACTGTAACACATAAAAAAATAGTTGACTAACAAATGGATATTTACGACGAGGATATTATCCGTTTTTGGACTTCTATATGCTACAATACATTATCATGCATAATGGTGGGAGGCTTTGCAGTTAACATGCATGGTTATAACAGGGCTACAAATGATGTGGATTTAGTGTCGTTTATCCATATATCCACA
>JANMFB010000104.1:0-13430 GCA_031377605.1 Ferruginibacter sp. | reverse complement strand
TGTTTTTTATTTCCTTAAAAAGTTGCTCCATCTTATCTACATAATCCAGCGTGTCATCTATGTAAAAAGTTAATTGAGGCATACTTCTTAGCTGGTGCCGTACCCTAGCAGTAAGTTCTTTTTTTATTTCCCAAGCCTTTTCTTGTATTAATTTCAACGTTGCTTGATGATCAGCTATTTTAAAAAAACTTAGGTAGATTCTTGCATCAAATAAATCTGGTGTAATTTTTACTGAGGCTATTGAAACCATGCCTCCATTTAACATAGATAGGCCTAAACGTTGAAATATTTCGTTTAAATCTTTCTCTAATACTGCTGCTACTTGTTTTTGCCTTTTACCTTCAAACATATTTTTAAGCTTTTAATAGCTACAAAATTAGTTACTTTGTAGCTTTCACAACTTTTAATTATACATGAAAAAATATTCGCTCATTTTTAAATACCTAAAAGACTATAAATTGGCTTTGGTATCATATGTAGTTTGTACAATTCTATCTATATTTTTTGGTATTGCATCACTTGGTATGTTTCTTCCTTTTTTACAAGTATTGTTTAAGGTAGATATGGGAGCAGTTCAAGTATCAAATGGGGCTAATAAGCTTTCGCTTTTTCAGGTTATTAAAGAAAAAATAGCAGTATTGGTAAGTTCGAGCACACCTGTGCAAGCATTAGGCATAATTTGCCTTTTGATAGTTATTAGTATTGTTTTAAAAAATGTTTTTTTGTATTTGGCATCTCGTTCACTAATGCCTGCAAAAAATAAAGTATCTACTAGGTTTAGGATAGATATTTTTAATAAAGTTTTAAGTTTACCAATAGGTTATTTTACGGAGCAACGCAAAGGAGATTTAATGAGTCGTATGACAAACGATGTAGGACAGATTGAGGGTTCTGTTTTATCTGCATTGGAAGGTTGGGTAAAAGATCCTTTACAAATTATTTTTTATTTGATTGTACTTTTTTCTGTGAGTCCTGAACTTACATTTATCATCTTATTTTTTATTCCGATAATGGGATTTTTTATTGGAAGGCTTGGTAGGTCATTAAAAAAACCATCTGGAGAAGTGGCTCAGAAAAGTGGGGAGTCAATTTCTATCTTAGATGAAACACTTGGTGGACTAAGGGTTATAAAAGCCTTTAATGTAGAAGGAGCAATAAGAAAAAAGTTTTACGATAATAGTTACAAGCTTTTGCACATTACGAATAAGATAGGCTACAGACAGAGTTTTGCATCTCCTATGAGTGAAATGCTTGGGGTTACAATGTTTACAAGTATTTTATATTATGGGGGCAGTAAAGTTTTAGGTAATGAATTAGCTACACTTAGTGGAGCAGATTTTTTAACCTATATGGCTATGTTTTGGGGAATTATTGATCCCGCAAAAAGCATATCTGGAGCTTTCTCTAATTTGCAAAGAGGAAGCGCAGCTATAGAAAGAATACAACAAATATTGGATGCTCCAGTAACGGTAAACGAAAACCCGAATGGTAAAAAAATAGAACATTTTAAAGAAAGCATAGAGTTTAAAAATGTGAGTTTTTATTATGATGAAGTTGCTATTCTAAAAAATATCAGCTTTAAAGTAGAAAAAGGAAAAACAATTGCGTTAGTAGGAAGTAGTGGTGCAGGTAAATCTACATTGGCAGATTTAATACCAAGGTTTCATGATATAACGAGTGGAGAGATATTGGTAGATGGAATAAACATAAAAGACTACTCTTTGTTTTCTTTGCGAAGCCAAATGAGTATTGTAACCCAAGAGCCTATTTTGTTTAATGATACCATAGCAAACAATATTGCATTGGGTATGGAAAATGCTAACGAAGCAGATATTATACATGCTGCTAAAATTGCCAATGCCCATATTTTTATTGAGAAAAAGGAAAGTGGATACGATACAAATATTGGGGATAGGGGCAGCAAACTGAGCGGCGGTGAGCGTCAGCGCCTTACAATAGCAAGAGCAGTTTTAAAAAACCCTCCAATACTTATTTTAGACGAAGCTACGTCTTCATTAGATACCGAAAGCGAACGATTGGTGCAAGATGCCATCAATAATTTGATGGAGAATAGAACATCTATTGTAATTGCACATAGGCTAAGTACGATAAGCCATGCAGATGAAATCATTGTTCTTAAAAAAGGCGAAATTGTAGAACGTGGCACGCATGCCGATTTAATAGCACAACAAGGATTTTATAATAGACTTGTAAGCATGCAAGAGGTGAAATAGATTATTTGGCTTTGTATATTTTTGGTTTATTAATGAAGCTGTGAAATAATTATATTATATTCAACTTTGTAATGACCAAAGCAAAAACTCTTTTATTTATTTTTTGTTGTGCGTTAATCTTAAGCCAAAGAGCATATACACAACAACCTGCTTATACCTATTATACCATACGTGAAGGACTTGCATCTAACGATATTTACAATTGTGCAGTAGATAAGAAAGGCTTTTTATGGTTAGCTACAGAAAATGGTGTTTCTAAATTTGATGGAAGAAATTTTATAAATTATACCGTTGCCCAGGGCCTGCCAGATAACGAAATACTCACTGTAGAAATTGACAGTGCGGGAGTAGTTTGGGTACTCCCTTTTCAAAAATCTCCTGCATATTATGATGAGAAAAAAGATCGGTTTATAAACAGCTCAATTGACCAAGAGCTAGGTAAAATATCTTTTGCAAGCGTAAATTATTGTAATGCCCTTTCTGGTGGTGGTATGGGTTTTTGTAATTCAGCTGGGCAAATTTTTATTTACAAAAACAAAAAATGTACTGTATATACTTTTAAAGGTAATGATAAGCCCTATCATTTTTCACGTATTATAGAATTGGATAAGGATAGTTATTTATTAATAACTACAACTGGAATATTACTACTAAAACATGGAACAATACTAAACAAAATTTGGGAAACCAAGCAGTGGGTGAAAAATAGTGTTTTTGCAAATAATAACTTATATTTTTCAGACACCTCGGGCCTAGTAAAAGTGAAAGTTGAGCCTGATGGAAGTATTGGGAATTTTATTAAAAGTAGGCTGCCATTTAAAATAAGTGCTTTCAATTTTACTGGTAAGCAAATTGCAATATCATCCCCCACGGGTAATATTTATTTTGCTGATACTGCTACCTTGGCATTTGGTGAACAATCTTTTTCATTCAACAGTTTCCCAAGAAATGTACTAGAGGATAAAATGGGAAATACGTGGATTTGCACCAAAGAGAATGGATTAATACGTTATCAACAAAAAGGAATATTATCTATCAGCAATACTAACTTTCAAAGGAATTTTAATAGTATTTCTTTTTTTAAGAATAATATCATAACAGGTACAAATGATGGAGAGCTTTTTTTATACCGTGGACCATATGCACAAAATATCATTAAACTTAAGTCTGCAAAAAGTTTTACAAGTTGGATTACCAAGATAGTTCCTATAAATGCGGGGATACTTATAGGTTCTGAAGGAGGTTTTTATTTTCTAAAAAACGACATGGCCAAAACAGAACTATTTGCTAAGCCATATACTAATATTGCAAATAAAGATTTTGTGGTTGCTAGTGATTCTATTTTATTTGCGGGCAATAGTAATTATGTTACAAGGGTAAATTATATCAAACAAAAAGTATTAGATACTGCAAGAATACGAGTAACTGCTTTGCAAAATTCCTCAGATAGCACTGTCTATATTGGTTCTAATACAGGATTATATATATGGGAAAATTTTAAAAGCAAAAGGAAGCTAGGTATAAATTATGCATTATTAAATACTAGGATTACCGCATTAACTTATAATAAAATTGATAAGATACTTTGGGTAGGGATGGCTACTGATACACTTGTTGGGCTTCAAGGCGATAAGATAGTAGCTATGATACCTTTTGCAAACAAGTTGGCCGGAAATGTATGTAGAGCAATTTATAGCAATCAAAAAGGATTGTTATGGGTTGGTACAAATGCTGCTCTTGCAAGGATAAATTATAACCAAAAGTCCACTCAAATAAATTACTTTATTTCTTCATTTACTACTGCAGATGGGATTGCTGGAAAACAAATAAATGACATTGTAGAAAGAAATGATACAATTTACGTTGCTACCACAAATGGCATAAGTATAATTCCTAGCAAGCTCAACATTGCTGTTCCAGATATTCCTGTATTTATCACAAATGTGAAAATTAACAATAAAGACTCAACTATCCAGAATGAATATATCCTAAAAAGTACTAGTAATAATATCAGTATTTTGTTTTCTGCGCCAGATCTTGGATCTACTACGGAGCGACTATATCAATATAGGATTAATAATGGGAATTGGATTACTGGGGTATCAGAAAAGCTAGAATTATTTCAACAAAGCCCTGGTACATATAAAATCCAAATAAGAGCCATAAAGAGGGATGGTAACCCTTCAAGTAAAATAGAAGTAATAATTATAAAAATTAAAACACCTTTGCTCAGTAGTTTTTGGTTCTGGTTTTTTGTTACATTATCTGCTATTGCCTTAGTGTTTTATTTTACTCAAAGAAATAATAAACAAAAACGAGAACAAGCAGTTCAAAAATTGCTTACAGAGAAAAAATTATCCGAGTTGGAATTAAGGGCATTAAAAGCGCAGATAAATCCTCATTTTGTTTTTAATTGTCTCAATTCTATTAAATTCTTAAACCACCAAAAACGATTTACAGAAACAGATTTGTACTTAGATAAATTTTCTTACTTGCTTAGAAAAACATTAGATTTTTCCGGTTTGCAAAAAATATCATTAGAAGAAGAATTAGCATATAGTAGAAATTACCTAGAGCTTGAAAAACTAAGACTTGGTGAGAAATTAAGGTACGAAATTAAAACAGTTGAAAGCATAGATTCCACTACTACACTTGTGCCTCCAATGTTGATGCAGCCTTACTTAGAAAATGCAATAAAGCACGGTATAAGACATTTGCCAGGTGAAGAGGGCAGTGTAAAAATAGAAACGACTTATGAAGGAGATAAAATTATTTGTACAATTACAGATAATGGAGTTGGTATAGCTAATGCAAATAATATAAATAGAAAGGATAATTCAAAGCCTTCATCGCATGGCACAACATTGCAACAACGAAGGGCAGATTTGTATAATGTAGAAGTGAGTACAACCCATGGCGAGAATGGAGTGGGGACTATAGTAAAACTAGTTCTATAAATAGTAAAAACTAAATATGCTACTATGAAAAATATAAAAACAATTTTGGTAGATGATGAAATGAACAATTTGCAGTTCTTAGAATCTCTAATTAAAGAAAATTGTTTATCATTAGAAATTATAGAAACAGCAAGCAATACTTATGATGCTTTATTGATGATACAAGAGTTGCAGCCGCAATTGGTATTTATGGATATTGATATGCCTGGCATGACAGGTTTTGAATTACTTAAAAAATTAGAACCACTTTCGTTTGAAGTTATTTTTGTAACTGCTTACAATCAATATGCATTGGAGGCGTTTGAATATAACGCTGTTGGTTATGTAACAAAACCTATCGCTACCGATAAATTAATTTTAGCAGTAGATAAAGCTATCAAGAAAATTGCTGACCAAAAATATACAGAGCAAATTTTTTCATTGTTGGAAAATGTACATCAAAAAAGTACAACCGATAAAATAGCTTTGCCAACAATGCAAGGTTTGCAATTTGTAAAAATTGAGAAAATAAATTATTGCGAAAGCAGCGGCAATTACACTAACTTTTTTCTTACAGATAACACAAAAATTATGGTTAGTAGGCAGCTTGGCGAGTACGAAAAATTATTGCCTGTAGATACGTTTGTTCGTATTCACGATAAGCATTTAATAAATCTTAGCAGTATAAAAGAATATATTAAGGGTAATGGAGGAGAAGTGGTTTTAGAAGATGGATCAAGGCTAACTGTAGCAGCAAGGAGAAAAGATGAACTTTTAAGTAGGTTTGAGAAGTGGTTGAGGAAGAAATGATACGCTTATACATTAAACCCTTACAGTTGTACAATTAAGTTTTAATTTAATGATTTAACAATACATATTTACGCAAACAAATTACCATGCGTAAATACCAAAACTTCGCATTACTCTTATACAGCTTCTTTATTAGCTTGTATAGTTTTGCACAGCAACCACTTAACCAGATAAATATTTTATCTTTTTCTGTAAAAAATAAATTACCTGCAGATGTTTCTACTTGGAGTACAATCCCCGGCGGAATTATACTTACAGCGCAACGAATTCCACAATCTACCATACAGGGAATTAAGCTTGTTGTACAAATAAAACAAGGCGGTGCTAAGATATGTGGCAACCCTGTAGATGCCTCTCCCGTGCTCGATTTTAATGCAGTAAAAACTTTTACAGCATCTGAATTGAGTGGCTACATCGGCAATTGTAACACACTAAAACCCGGCAGCTATAGTATTTGTGTGCAGTTTTATAATATTGACCGTTACCCCATCAGCAAAGAAATGTGTAAAGAATTTGTAGTGGAAGATGCTGTTCAGGTTCAACAAAATTATAGTCCGCCTCAAAACATAAATCCCGGTAACGGAAAAATATTTAAACCGGAAGAATTAAAAGGCCCTGTAACGTTTAGATGGACGCCCGTTGTTCCAAAACCTAGAGATCCCGTTACTTACCGCCTAAGAGTATGGCAGTTAATGCAGGGGCAAACTGGAAGTGGGGCCATGCGTACAAACCAACCCATTGTAACAAAAGATGTTGACAATATAACACAGGCTGTTGTTACAAATATTTATACAGGTCCATGCAGGCCACCATACTTATGCGATTATGTTTGGAATGTACAGGCCGTAAATAAAGAGGGGAAACCTATAGGAAGCAATGATGGTTTTAGTGAATCCACAACCTTTAGTATTGCAGGTTCGTATGCAATTACCATAGATAGTTTGCAAATAGATTGCCCTTTAGATACAAAATATACTTTTAAAGTAAAAATATGCAATCCTAATAATGCGACAGCCATTTTTGATAAACTAGAATTGGTAATTGTAAATGCTGTTGTACTTGGGTCACCACAAAACATTACTACTGTTACTCCTGCAATAGGGACAACTATACCTGCTAATGGTTGTATATGGGTAACAGGGTCGTTTAATTATGGTACTCCTTTTGTGCAGGCTTGCTTAAAAGGCTATATAAAAGATCAGGCATTGCCAGGATTAAATAAAGCAGAAAGTTTTACTTGCGATTCACTTTTTTGTCCATGTGATCCTTGTAAAACATTAGGGGTTACCATAAAGGATGATAAGCTCACTACAATTGCAGGAAGCGGACAAATTTTAATTTCAGGAAATTTAGTTGGTTTAAATCCAAGTATTGTTAAAAAAATAACAATGGAGCTTGTTTATTATAACATTGAACAGACAGGCGATAGTAATTGTGTAAAATGTGCAGAAAATAAAGAATGGGGAAATTTTATAAAACCTGCTGCTGGTTCTTTTTCAGGATATAATGCCGGAATGCTTAATGGAATAAATTTCGGAAGAGAGTGGATATGGCTTACAAAAATTCAAAAAGATTGTGCGGGGAATGATCACAATGATGGAGGAGGTGGCATAGATAATCCTGCCAAAAAACAATCTTGCGCAACCTGTGGAACTGGTTTGCCAGTTGTGCCAGCTGATCCTCAAAACCCTGCTGCAAAAATTATAAATCCTGGAGGTGGAGTTGTCATTCAACCATGGCCTCCTTTTCCTATACCAAACAGTTTTAATTTGCCTATTGCAGTGCCCCCGGGCAGTAGTTTGAAATGCTGTGGCGATAAAGTAAAAATTTGCATAAGATATACTTTTTGGGATTTCTGTTGCCATGCATGCGACATTATTAAATGTTATGAAATTGAAAGAAAAGCACAATAAAAATCAATTCCAATTTTAAAAGAAATTATTATGAAACATAGCAATAAATATTTCAGCTTTCTCATTACAATAGTACTAATTTTAGGCATTTGTTCTAATGCGGCATCACAAGTAAATGGTTTTACAATCACAACACCGCCGGGTAATAATAGTTTGGGCGCATCATTTCCTGTAAATGTTTCCTTTAACTGGACACCAACTACAACAAGTGCAACAACAGTTATAAATTACAATTCACTTTTGGTAAATTATGACCCCACATGCTCTGCGGTTTTACCAGCATGTATGACGATTACAAATACTGCCGGACAGTTAACTATTGCTATCAGTAATTTAAATTCATGCACTAATACAGGTGCTATTAGCTTTAATGTATGCTTTGCTTTTAAATGTCCTGATTCATGTACAGGCGTTGTAAAACCATCATTGTTTAGTGGTACATTAACCGATAATTTTGCTACTACACAAACATCCTCTTGCACTGCCAATGGGATTTTAAATAACAATTTTTCACTTACGCATAATTTTTATGCTTTCAACCAGCTTACCGCTGAAGTAACTTATAGGGTTTGCTTTTTTAACCCTGACTGTTTTAAAATAAAAAATCCTGTTTTTAATATTGCTTTATCTCCTGCATTGGGTACAATCACATCTGTGTATGGTAGCAATTATCTTTATACACTTGCCGGTACTAATATCACTCCCAATACGCTTGCATTTGGTCAATATGCAAATGATTGTTTTTATTATGTAGTAAAATTGCCTTGTAATACAGGACTCGGCCAAACACTAACAAGCAATGTAACTTTAAAAGGCATAAATTGTGGAATTGCAAATAGTATCATAAAGGGCCCTATTGCTGCTTCATTTACTATACCTGCTACTCCTGCAGCAACACCTAATATTTCTGTTACAACCGCTTCAACAGCTACTTATTTTTATTATAATATTACCAATACTGGTAATACCCCACTAAACCTAACTTCTACTAGTACTTTGCCAGCTGTGCATTTAAAAAATTCACCTAATTCTGTTTCTCAAACCACATCGCAAGTTGGTCTTGTTTGTGCAATAAAATATTATGATTGTGCACTCACACCTACAAGTACATTTCCTCTTGTAGGTAATGGAGCAACAAATGCAAATGCACCCGCCACAAATACAAAAAAGTTCGATCATACAATTAATAATTTGCTACCTGGGCAAAGTGCAGGACTTTATATGTATTATGACCTTACATCATCATGTAGTGGCCCTGCAGGTCTACCACCTTACACTGATAATTTAGCCATTACTTACAATTGTGCTGCGCCACCTGTATCATGTATTCCATGCGGTGCTGGAGGGCAGCAAAATCCTATAATTATTTATAACCCACAACCCTATATTAACTGTGTGGCAAATCAATATATTTCGGGTTGCAAAAAAATAGGTGATACTATTAAGCTGTGTTACGAATTTAAAAATTCAGGCGATGCAGCTTTTACTGGTGGTATTTTTGATATACAATTACCTGCTTGGTTACAAGCTTTAAATGCAAGTGTAGTTTATACAGGGTTTTCTCCTAACCCTACTATTATGCCCGCAACCAATATAAAATTCAACTTGCCAAGTATACCTGTTGGGCCAAATTCTTATAAAATTTGCTTTGATGCTGTTGTGCAAAGTGGCGCAACTGGAGGTACTAATGCCTTCTGGTCATATGCGTCAGGCGGAAATTTAACAAATCCACAATACGTTTGCTACACATCATTAAATATTTGTGCATTTGCAGCCATTGGTATTGATAAAAAAGTAAAAGGAAATTTAAACGGAAGTTTTGCAAACAGCGGTACTGGAAATCCAAACACAGCAGTTGATTATGAAATTACTGTTCGCAATACAGGCACTGTTGCAGTAAACAATCTTGTTGTGATAGATAGAATTCCAGCCATTGGTAATCTTACTATACTTGGCAGTCCTGCTTCTGTGGCGGTTCCCAGCGCATTCAACATGCAAATGCTTGCTGCACCAATAAATATTAATTATACTGCACAATACACTACAACCCCAAATATTTGTACACTGTGGCCTGCAACTGGAGTTCCATGTAACTCTGGTGTATGGACAGCGGCAGTATCAAACGGAGGAGTAAAGTTCGCATTTAATCCCACATACACACTTGCTCCAGGAGCATCCTATACATTTACTTTTCAAACAAAAATACCTGCTGCTACTGGCAACGGACTTATTGATTGTAATACTGCAGGTTTTATTGCAAAATCTGCCGTTCCTGGTTATACAATTAATCCTGTAGAAACTAATCCTGTTTGTATTGAGGTGATAGTGCCAGAAGTTCAGCCAGGTGGATGTTGTAAGGATTTGCTGAAGAAAATAAAAACAACACAATCAGTAAGCAACGATATACTTACTATAAATGCTTTGTTAACTGCAGGTCCTGTTAAATTAAAGAAGGTAACTGTATCTCTAGTAAACTTTGAAGTAAAACATCCCAAGGATTGTGATATCTGTGTAAAAGACCCTAAACATTTCGGTAACATAACAAACCCAACAGGAGGTCTTGTTTTTAATCCAGTTCCTGCAAGCGTTCCTTTCACACATTTAATAGAATGGAAAGATAGTTTGGGTTACAATTTCAGTAATGGTGTACCTTTAAATTTTACCATCCCTTTACCTCCTCGCAGCCCAATTGCCTGCTGTTGTGATACCATTGAATATTGCCTGCGTTACACTTTTACTGATACTGCATGTGTAATGTGCGATACAACAATTTGTTATAAAACTTTTAATGGAAAAGATTGTAAAGACAATGGAAACGGTGGTGATAATGGCGATGCATGCAATTGCAATTGGAATCCAATTTTCTCTTACGAAGGCGGTTCTAAATCAGTTGCATGCGGTGGTTCAATATCATTATTTAAAGGAAATATTCCAGTATCGTTGAATCCAAATTTTACATGCACTCCCGCTTCACCTTCATGTGTTCCTTCAGCTTTAATGGTATCTATAACAAATAATGTAACTGGAGTCACAAGTGTACTTACCGGACCAAATTATAATTATACTTTTTCGCAGTCGGCTTCATACACCTACAATTTATCAGGTACTTGTGGTGGTAAGCAATGTAATTGTCAGCTCACAGTGGTAATACCTTAGTGAGTTTTGTAAAAGAATCTTGTGGGTTATTAAAATAGAAATTGGCAGCGTAATTATTAGATACAGGATTTTTTATTGGTAAATAGCATATTTAAGTTGAAGAGATATTTTTAGAGATAATGATTGCAAGGAATGTGAAGTTATTGCTTGTTTTAATTTTTCAATAAAGAAGAAATAAATAAAATATTCAATATGTTTGTAATGGGGTTTATAATTTATGAACCCCATTTTTAAATTACTACCCTTGAGATATTTTATAACGCTATTATTTTTTTTATGGTTTGCAATGTTCTGCACTCTAAGTTTTGCTCAAACAAATTTTTCAAGATATCAAATTACTTCTCTCACACAAGATGATGGCTTGAGCCAAGGGAGTAACTATTTTAGGTTTGAGGATAGCAAAGGGTTTATATGGCTTACTGCTGCCGATGCTGTAAACCGGTATGACGGAAGCCATGTAAAAGTGTACAACCTTAATAAGTATTTTAAAAACTGCCCAAACCTGCAACAAGGCTACGGGTTTGCGGAAGATGCTGAAAGTGATATTTATATAGGTAGCGAACGGGGCTTATACATATACAACCATAATACCGATAAATTTACTTTGCAAAAAGTATTTACTGCACCCGATGAAGTTACCATGCCTTTTGCTTTTAAAAACAATAAAATTTGGTGCTTTAACAGGTATTACCAACTCGCTTCTTATAATGTTAAAACAAAGCAAACTGTATTAGAAGCTAATATAAAGTTAGACACGATAAAATCAATTCATATTTACCAAGATAATATTAATGTATTTTATTTTAGGCTTCCCATAATGGATAATAACGGTACTATTTGGCTAGCAGGTAAAAATAAAATAGCTAAATATGATATGGTAACTAAAACTGTTAGGTATCCCGCATTTACAAATGCTAGCCAAACTATTGAACAAATTTATGCTACCACATTTGACACAATAAATAATATTTTAAATATTGGATGCGAAAAAGGGCTTTTGCAATATCATGCAAATACCAATACTTCAACTACAATAACACATATTGACAATATTAAATTAGGGGATGTTTATTCGCTTGCAAATACAAATAGCACTATTGCGTTTAATTCTACTGCAGGTATTTGCATTGGCGATAATAATTTTAATAAACACCAATGGCTAAAACTTAAAGGCAATTTGTCAATTAAGCAATTTATAAATTATTCGTTTGATAAACTGGGCCGCCTTTGGACGACAGATGATGGTAAGGGTCAAAAAATATTTAGTTTTAAAGAAAAGCTCTTTTATAAAATACCCGATGATAATGAAACCTATAGCTTTATTAAGTATAATGGTGTAGGCTCAATTGCAGAAACCCCAAACAGAGTTATAATATTTGGTGTAGGATGGGCATTGAACAAAACTGATAATACTTTATATGCTAATAAAATTGGAATAGAGAATTTTTTTACAAATTACACTGGCATTACAGATAAACAAAATAAAGGAATTTGGTATTTGGCAACAATTAGTGCGAATGAAATCCAACTTGTATTTGTAGACAGCCTTAATAAACGTAAAATATACACAATAAATGAAGTTACTACTGGTACCCTACAAGACTTTGCTCCTTTAAAAAACGGCCAGTTTCTATTAAGCACATCAAATGGTTTATACTGGTTTAATCCACAAAATAAGATTTTAACTATTGCCAATAAAAAATCAAGTGCGTTTAAAATAAATACATTAAGTAATAACCGATTGGCTATAAGTTATTTAAATGGCAGTATCCAATTATTTAGCCATACCAATAATACTATTACATTTATAAGAGAAATATTACCTGGCGTACAAAGTTTTTATTTACAAGAAAATACTTTAACAAAACAATATTGGTCAGGTACCAACAAAGGCATTTATTTATTAGATGAAAATTTTAATAAAGTAAAACATTTTGATGCAAACAATGGCCTTGCAGGCACATACATATACGGGTTATTGCTTGATGATGAAGGAAATGCATGGGCAAGTCACCAGCATGGCATGAGTAGTATAAATGCAACAACACAGCAAATAATTAATTACGATAAAAGCGATGGCATACAAGAGTGGGATTATAATAACCGTGCTTTTTTAAAGGCTAGCGATGGTACGTTGTATTTTGGTGGTGTAAATGGGGTAAATTATTTTAAGCCTCCATTAAAAAGAAAAAGCTTTTACAAGCCGGAAATATATATTGATGAAATTTTAGTAAATAGCAAAACCTTTTTACCAGACACAAGCGCTGATTTAATAAACACTTTGAACCTGGATTATAATCAAAATAATCTTTCATTTAGTTTATTTGTAGAAGATTTAGAAAATGCATCAACTCAAAAAATAATTTATAGAATTAAAGGGG
>JANMFB010000079.1:0-5058 GCA_031377605.1 Ferruginibacter sp. | reverse complement strand
AACAGACCAAGACCGGCATTAGGATTATTTTTCCGCAAGCAATTTGGCAATTATGTTAGTGCAAGAATTTCTGGACATTATGCTCAACTTGGATACAGTGATATTTATAGCAAAAATGAATTTCAAAGACTAAGAAACTTGAGTTTCAATACCAATATTTATGAAGTAGCTGTTCAAGGTGATTTTAATTTTTTCAAGTTTTTGCCTCAAGATCCTGCTCGTAATTTTACCCCATATGTAACGCTAGGTGTTGGTTTAATGAATTTTGATCCATATGCTTACTTAGATGGACAAAAAAATTACTTAAGGCCGCTTGGTACTGAAGGACAAACAATTGGATATCAAGGAAGAAAGCCATATTCTACTACTGCAGTTGTAATACCGTTTGGTGTAGGAATTAAGTACAACCTTACAGAAAAAATAAACATCTCTTTTGAGGTTGCTCATCGTTTTACATTTACAGACTACTTAGATGATGTAAGTACTACTTATGCAGGCATTGGTAGTTTTCAGTCAGGACCTAATAATACTTTTTCCGAAGCACAACTACTTCAAGATCGGAGCTACGAGCTTACAAAAGATGGTAATGCATTCTTTTCTCAAGGCCAACAAAGAGGTTTCAGTAAGCAAAAAGATCAATATTTAATCGCAGAAATAGGAATCTCATTTAACCTGAGTTCTTATCGTTGTCCCCCTGCTTATTAATTTAACATATATCAATGTACTTAAAGCGACTGTAACCAATTACAGTCGCTTTTTTAGTTTAATTCTCCGCAAATATTGTTACTTTTGCGCCCCGTGCAAGCAAAAAGGCTACACAGTTTATGACTCAATTAATAGATAAAGAACAAATAAATCTTGCATATTTACCAAAGCATATTGCTATCATTATGGATGGCAACGGCCGTTGGGCTCAAGAGCAAGGAAAAGATAGACTCTTTGGGCATATGAGTGGCGTGGAAAGTGTAAGGGATGTTGTAGAAGCAGCTGCAGAACTAGGTATTGAATACCTTACGCTTTATACGTTTAGTACAGAAAACTGGAATAGACCTGTATTTGAAGTAGATGGCCTTATGGATTTATTGGTAGATACTATAAAAAATGAAGTGCCTACCTTAAATAAGAATAATATAAGGCTACACGTAATAGGCCACATAGATATGCTGCCTTCTCAAACGCTTAAGCAACTTACACAAGCATTAGATGAAACAAAAAAAAATACAGGGCTAAACTTAGTCATGGCATTAAGTTATAGTAGCAGATGGGAAATGGAAGATGCTATCAAACAAATAGCAGCGGATGTGCTATCAAATAAATTGCTTCCTGCAAATATTAATGGAGAAACATTAAAACAATATTTGAACACAAGCAGCATGCCCGACCCAGAATTGCTCATAAGAACAAGCGGAGAATATAGACTAAGTAATTTTCTGTTATATCAACTTGCTTATACTGAGTTATATTTTACCGAAACCAGATGGCCCGATTTTAGAAAAAAAAATTTGTATGAAGCTATAATTAATTTTCAAAAGCGAGAAAGAAGATTTGGTAAAACAGGAGCGCAAATACAAACAAAGAAATAAGCTATAAAGAATAAGCAAATAGAATTGAATTCTAGCTAATCATTTACAAAACATTAAAATAATAATATATTGCGTTTTGTCCTAAAAACGAACGTTTAACAAATACTTTTAATTATTGGGCTTAATTTGCCGCACGAAAAACATTATTGATGCTAAGGATTTACAAAACTATTTTATTTACTGCTTTTTTCTTCTTCGCAGCCAATTTATTATTTGCTCAAGTACCTGCTGTGTCAGTTAACCCTGCATTGACAGAAATGTATGAGTCTAAAATACCGCAGAAATATACGATTGCAGGTATTGAAGTAAAAGGTACTCGTACTTTTGATGCCAATCTTATTATTTCAATTTCTGGTATAGCCTTGGGTGACATTGTAAATATTCCCGGTACAGATGTATTTAACAAAGCACTTGTGAAACTATGGAAGCAAAATCTCATTTCTGATGCTGAAATTTTCATTACAAAATTAGAAGGTACAAATATTTTTATTGAAATAGCTATAGTAGAAAGACCAAGATTACTGGATTTTGATTTTATTGGTGTAAAAAAAGGCGACAAAGATGATTTGACAACTAAAACAAACATATCAAAAGACCGGGTGCTTACGGAGGATATGAAAATAAGTGCTGTAAACATTGTTAAGAAATTTTATATTGATAAAGGTTATGGAAATGTTACTGTAAGAATGGAAGAAACAGTATTGGGGCAATCTACAAATGGTGTAAAATTGAATTTTTACATTGTAAAAGGTAAAAAAGTAAAAATAAATTCTATAAACTTTGCCAATAACGAAGAGGTTGCAGATGCCAAGCTAAAAAAGCAAATGAAGGGTACAAAAGAAATGACAAAGCTTTCTTTATATCCTGATAAAATAATAAGCCCATACGGCGATACAGCAAAATCTACAACCTTTAAAGATTATTTGAATGAAGCAGGCTATTTATATCCTACCAAAACCAAGGAGTATTTAGATAGATATTTTAGAATTAAATTTTTTGCAGGATCAAAATTTTCAGAAAAGAAATTTGGCGAAGACAAAGAAAAAATCCTTAATTATTATAATGCACAAGGTTTTAGAGATGCTGATATTGTAGATTACAAAGTTATACCTAATGATAAAGGAAATTTAGATGTACACATAAAGGTAACCGAAGGACACAAATATTATTTTGGAAACATAGCCTGGAAAGGTGCTACAAAATATCCCGATTCATTGCTTTCCGTTATTTTAGGCATAAAGAAGGGAGATATTTACAATGGGGAAACACTTAATAAGAGACTGGGGAAACAATTATCTGCCGATGGTGGAGACATTGGAAGTTATTATCAAGATGACGGTTACCTATACTTCAATGTAGACCCGATAGAAACTGCTGTATATAATGATACTATTGACTTTGAGATACAGATAAGGGAAGGGCCGCAGTTTAATTATGGCAAGATAACAGTTTCGGGAAATGACAAAACAAAAGACTACGTTATATTAAGAGAGTTAAGAACCATACCTGGTGAAAAATTTAGCAGACAAGATATTATTCGTACACAACGTGAATTATCACAATTGGGCTTTTTGGATCCCGAAAAGATAAACCCTCAAGTAGTTCCTAATCCTGGAGATGGAACTGTTGATATAAATTGGCAAGTAGCAGAAAAATCTGGTAATCAAGTAGAGCTTTCCGCAGGTTTTGGTGGAGGAATAGGGCTTACAGGAACCCTAGGTTTTACATTTAACAATTTCTCTTTAAAAAATGCTTTAAGAAATAAATGGGATCCAATACCCGAAGGGGATGGACAAAAACTAAGTATTAGAGCACAATCAAACGGAAGGGCATTTAGATCTTATAATTTTTCCTTTACAGAGCCTTGGCTTGGTGGTAAAAAAAGAAATTCCCTATCTATAAGTTACTTCAATACAAGACAGTCTAATGCCTTTGATCAATTTACAGGTGCACCATGTAGATCTTGTGGTAAAAATTCATATCTAGTAAATGCTGGTGTAGGTATAGCTTTGGGTAAGCAACTTAAATGGCCAGATGATTTCTTTAACTTAATTTATTCATTAAATATACAGCAGTACAGATTAAAAGATTTTCCAAGGTTATTTCCTGGTTTGAAAGATGGCACATCTACCAATATAAATAGTAAAATTACACTTGTACGTAATTCTGCAGGACCTAACCCTATTTTCCCAACGGGCGGATCAAATGTACTAGCAAGTGTGCAATTTACACTCCCATATTCTCTTCTCGGCATTTCATCAGGTGCTGAAAATCAATTTAAATTACCAGAGTTCCACAAATGGCGCTTTACAAGTGAATGGTATGTTCCCATTGGAAGAGCTAGAGGAGCAGAGAAAAACAAACAATTTATTTTAAAACTCGCAGCTAAGTATGGCTTTATAGGGCGGTACAATAGAAATTTGAATGTTTCGCCATTTGAACGTTTTCAAGTTGGTGATGCAGGATTAAATAATGCGCAAGCCTTACTTGGATTTGATATAATTGCACATAGGGGTTATCCGATTTATGCTAGCTCCGACCCAAAAATTAATCCAGATGGTGTAAATCAAGACCAATTTTTCACTATTTTCAATAAATATACCACTGAGTTGAGGTATCCTTTTAGTACTTCCGCCAGCAGTACTATTTATGGTCTTGCATTTTACGAAGCAGCTAATGGGTGGTATAGTTTTAAAGATTATAATCCTTTCAAATTACGTAGATCTGTAGGTGTTGGTATGCGTTTCTTCTTACCTATGTTTGGTTTATTAGGATTTGATTATGGACTTGGATTAGACAGATACAATCAAAATACAGGAATAAAAGGTGCAGCTAAATTTACATTTATGTTAGGTCAGGAGCCAGAATAATTTATTAGTAAAACTTTAAGAAAAATAAATATGAAAAAAGTATTTTTATCAGTCTTAGTTACAGTTTGTATAGCATTCACAATAAATGCACAACGTTATGCCATCATAGATTCTAAATACATATTGGAAAAAATACCTGAATATAAAGGAGCCCAACTACTTCTTGATAATTTTAGTGATTTATGGCAAAAAGAACTAGATCAAAAGCAAACTGCATTAGATAAAATGTACAAAGATTATGATGCGGAACAGGTAATGCTTACAGATGCACTAAAGAAAAAAAGGGAAGATGAATTGTATAATAAAGAAAAAGAATTGAGGGATTTGCAAAAAAAACGTTTTGGTTTTGAAGGAGATTTATTTAAAAAAAGACAAGAACTAATTAAGCCAATACAGGATAGGGTTTATAATGCTGTTCAAAAATTAGCTGTAGAAAAATTATATGATTTTATACTAGATAAAAGTGAAGGAATTACAGTTATATTTGCCGACCCTAAGCTAGACAAAAGCGATGATGTTCTCAGAAATATGGGTGTAAAATAAATTAGTTGTTTTGTACATGCAGCTTTTTATAAAATAAGATGTACTATATTAAATCAAATAAA
>JANMFB010000048.1:0-8850 GCA_031377605.1 Ferruginibacter sp. | reverse complement strand
TTTTTTCCCTTGTATCTATTTCACGCCAAATCTTATGACGATAAACTGCATCATCTGCTCTAAGGTTTTCATAAGGCAGCGGCGTTCTATCTCTGATAGCATCATCATCTACGGCTCCATCTCTTCTTAAAGATTTAGCTACCTTTTTTATAGGCAATGAATCATTTTCTACGGCAGCAGCCACAGCCACAGTGTCTATAGTAGCAGTTGTACCTTTTACATTAGCAGTAGTTTTATTCTTCGTAGTTCTTTTTGTTGAAGCTCTTTTTACGGGCGCTTTCTTTTTTCCTTTTTGAGCCATAGCAATGTTGCCAAGCCCAGCAAAGAAAATACAAAGAAATAAAAACTTAATAATTTGCTTATTCATATCCAACGGTTTTAATATAATGATATTGACCTACCTTCTATGCCTCTTGGTCCATCTGGCCCAGAAACTTTTACGTTATCGAAAGTAACCACACTTCCTGGTCCACATCTTGAAAGAAAAGAATTCAATCCAGCTAAACTACCACTATTAATTGATGCTGTTACAACATTTGGAAAACCAGCACCAGAAAAATACACAGTTGCACTTGTTACACTATACTTTAAATCAAAATCGAAATTTTCTAATTCTGCCCTGGCGAATTGTTGATTTTTGAATTCAACAGCTGGCACACGTGGACGACCTGAACCAACTTTAAATACAGGGTCTGGAATTTTTTTAACTCTGAAAGGAAATGCAAATGATCCTTTATCAGTAGTGACATTTACAGTAACATTTCCAATTGCATTTACCCTAACTATTCTATCGGTACCTGATCCACTCACTGAACCCGATGAAATTGTAACGTTGGTTTTCTCCATACCGGTTGGCGAACCAACTTTAATGGGATTATCTACACCAATATAAAATACATTCATTTTAGTAGGCATAACCGCAGCCCCTCCTGGGGTTCCTACAGTGTATTTTACATCAAAACTTTTAGTTTCAGTTGTTCCGTCAGGCTTTGTATAAGTCACTCTTACAGGAACAGAACGTGGACCACCACCATCTGCTTTAAATTTATATATAGCCCTTCCGTCAGGTCCAACAGAAGATCCACTTCCATTTATAGAAATTACTGGTTTAGCAGCTGCACTATAAGCTCCAACGCCGGCTGTAATTTCTACTTCTTCGCCTGGCATAACATAGTTAGAACTTTGTCCAACTAATGCTGCAAATTGATCATATACAACTTTAACAGCTCCTACTTGATTGTGGCAATAAGTAACTATCTGGTTTTCGGCATTCTTTACATTGTTTTGAAACTTACTTAATAAGGTAATACCAGCAACAGTTGGAGTCATGTGGAAATATGCTTCTGTAAACTCCTTCTTTTTTCCATCTTGACCAACTACATCTCCAGATACATCAACCGCTAGTGATTTTTCAAATTCCTTTCTAATTTCGGGGTCAATATTTAATAAAGCGTCTCTAAATGCATTCAACTTATTCTTTAATTCAACACCTTTATTTTGCCCTCCAGGACCATTTCCAAATAATCTTGTTGCAGCTTCTAAATCATCTTCTTTAAATTCTTCTACTTGTTTTCCGTCAACATCCACCATTTTAGAACCTGCTTCTTTTTTTAAGTCGATTTTGAGTTGGTTTATGTAAGCATCCATAGTGGCAGAAAGCTTTTGAGCTTGAATAGCTCTCTCATTCCATGGCCCTGCTTTTGCACTTGTTGTAGGATCATTAACTTTAGCTAACAAAGATGTATAAAGCGTATTGTTAGCAGTTGTAATATTTGTATTCGAAGTAACTAAACTTTTGTCTACAACTTTAAAAGCGTTTAATATTTCTGACGACACATTCAATGCAAGTAATGCTGTAAGCACTAAGTACATTAGGTTTATCATCTTTTGCCTGGGCTCTTTAGGTAAAGCCATAACTTATGAGTATTAATGGTTTTATTAATATTGTTTGTTCGAATTTGCCAATGACAAATTCAATAAGGTATCGTTCTAGACGTATTCGCCACAGGCGAATACCTACATTACCTACCTTGCATTGCACCTAGCATATTGCCATATACCGAGTTCAATTTGCTTAGGTTTGTAGCCAATGCGCCTATTTGCTCTTTTGCTTTGTTTGCATCTTCTACACTGCCCATCATAGCCGAACTTGCTTCTGCCATTTTACCGTAGAAACCATTCAATGCTTTAAGGTGGTTATTGCTTTCTTTCAACTCAAGTTCATAAATTGTATTTAATGAACCAAGGTTTTTTGTAAGTACTTGTACTTGCTCATGAAATCCTTTTGCACTTTCCGATGCACTACCAAACGAAGCCATCGTAGCTGCGCTGCTGTTGAAAGCACTACTCATAGAACCGATTGCAGCAGTAGCTTCTTGTGTTTTCTTACTAAAGTCTGAAGTGGATTTTACCACATCGCTCACATCAGAAATACCAGCAACACTTGTTCCTAATTTTTGAAAACCTTCGCCCAATCTTTTTAAGTTAGTAGGGGTAATATCTGCCTCTTGCAACATTTTATCCATGCTGTTCAAAGCTGGATTGCCAGTAGAAATAGCTGCCTTCATTGAACCTTCATACTCTTCCTTTACTGGTGGAAAAACCATATAAATAATACCATATGCTAAGAATACAGCCGCCTCGGTGTATAGACCAATTTTTAACCAAAGGTCTGCAATAGGCGTATGCAATATTTTTTGTAGTGCGCCAAAGATAACCGCTGCTGCAGCTACAGAAACTACTACGTCCATCCATTTACTAATGTTTGAAGGAATTTTTACTGACATGTGTTTTAATTTTTAGTTTAATTGAGGAGTTTTATTAGAATTAATATAAAAAGCACTTAATGATAGTACGTACTTTTAAATACGTACTATCAAACTGTTAACAATAAATAATTTTAAAAATTTTCTATCTTTTACCTTTTTTAATGGTAGGAGGAAGATCTATTACACAACGGAAACCTATGTAAGATTTTGCAGTATCTTGGTATTCGTAAGCACGTGTACTTGTTTGTAAGAAATAAGCGACGTCTTTCCAACTTCCACCACGAATAACTTTACGTTTCATACGTGGAGGGTCTGAATTTTTTGCATTCCAACGAACATCTGGATTCATATCGTGTTGAAAATTGTAAGACCCTTCGTAATATAAAGATGAAGTCCATTCAGCTACATTTCCTGCCATGTTATAAAGACCGAAATCATTTGGCCAAAAAGCATCGGCACGCATGGTGTACAAACCTCCATCTTCTGGGTAGTTACCACGACCAGGTTTAAAGTTTGCTAATAAACAACCTTTTTTGTTTCTCAAGTAAGGACCACCCCAAGGATAAGATGATTGTGAGCGACCACCACGAGCGGCATATTCCCATTGAGCTTCGGTAGGTAATCTGAAATCTGTTTGGCCTGCTCTTTTTTTAGTTTCGTTATAAGACGATAGTAAATGCGTTCTCCATTCAGCAAAAGCAGTAGCTTGTTTCCAGCTTACCCCAACCACTGGATAATTACCATAAGCAGGGTGGCTATAATATTGCTTAGCCATTGGTTCATTGTAAGAATAGGCATAATCTCTTATCCAACACAATGTGTCTGGGAAAACAGGAATGTCTTGCTTAATGATGAATTCTTTGCGTTGTATATTTGTATCTCTATTATTTGCAGAAGCTTTATAATCAAATATTTCTGAATGATACACTATTTTTTTGGCATCTAATTCCTTTTTACCAAAAATCCTGTTATCTACACTTACAATCATTCCATCAATCTTCTCTATAGTTGCTTTATCGCCCCACTTAATCGTAGATGCCTTTTTCCAATCTACATATTCATTGCCATCTGGACCTTGCTTTACATAATTCATTAATCTGGCAGCTATAGAATCTCTAACCCAATTGGTAAATTGACGGTATTCATTGTTGGTGATTTCGGTTGCATCCATCCAAAACCCACTTATAGAAGCTTGTTTGTTTCTTGCTGTATAAGCATAATTGACATCTTCGTCGCTTGGTCCCATATGAAAGGTACCTGCTGGTACATAAACCATTCCGGGTGGCCTAGTCAAATTATATCTGTTACCTGGTGATACACCGTGCAATTGACCATCGTTTGGTAAACTACTACTCTTTTTACCTATCAACTTACAACTAGCTGCTAAGAGGATTACAGCGATTACCGCAATGGAATTTAATGACCGATTATTCATTTTTTTTACTTTGAGGGTATTGGCAAATGTAATAATTATTTTTCTGTAAAAAACAGGTTAATTATGAGTAGGTGTTAATTTTATTAGAAATTATTTCCCAACCCAACACTATAAACGAGCCTTTTTTGTAATTATTGTGAGTCAACAATGTTAAAATGCCCTATTACCTATATCCCTCAATAAATCTTGGGAATGCTCATACGGATTGTTACAAATTGAATTACGGCATAAATATAGCAATGTTTTTTGAAAAACATACTTTTCTAATAATAATGGCATTTCTGATGGTAAAATTGCGCTTTGCAAAATTTTATTTGGTATATAAGCATGCAGCACTTCTTTAAGTAATGGAATCATATCATTACCGATTATTGTTATTTCATTTGTACCTGCAGCCATATTTATAGCCAAAGCAGCCCAAATACCAAATGAATTAGGGTGTTTCAATAGTATAGTTTTGAGGGAATCTATCATTGTAACAGCCTTTTCGTACCATTCTTGTTTATCGAAAACAACGGATAGGTACTGTAAATTCTTTGCCATTACCCCATTGGCTGAGGGTGTGGCCCCGTCGTATAATTCAATTTTTCTAATAATAATATCTTGTTGATTTATTTCTGTAAAGAAGAAAAAGGCACTTTCTTCATCAGAAAAATTATCAAAAACGTAATTTGTTAAAGTTTTTGCAAAATTTAAATAATCTGTATTAGAAGTTATTTCTTGAAGCTGAATGGCAGCTTCAATTAAATAAGCATAATCATCTAAAAATGCAGGGTATTTAGCTTTGCCACCTTTGTAGGTATGAAATAAGCCCCCATTATTATCATCAAAATATTTTTGCAAAAACTGAAATAAATTTTCTGCCGCATCTTTATACTTTTCGTCTTGTAAGACTGCATATGCTTTACAAAAAGCTGTTACCAGTAGGGCATTCCAACTTAAAATTATTTTATCATCCGTACCCGGGCGTATTCTTTTATTTCTTTCTATTAGCAATTTTTCTTTAGAGGCACTTATTATTTTCTCTGCCACCTCCATTGAAATATCAAATGATTTGGCTACCTCTTCCAAAGGCCGTAGAATTCTAAGAATATTTTTTTCTTCCCAGTTCCCATTTTCACTTACATCATAGTAGCTGTTAAACAAATCTGCATCTTCACCGAGCAAATCTTCAATATTCGATTTATCCCAAATATAAAATTTACCTTCTACCCCTTCACTGTCTGCATCTATTGCGGCATAGTAACCACCCTCCTTGCTTTTCATTTCTGTAATTAAGAAATGGCAAACATCTTTTACAGCATTTTTATACAGATCCTTTTTTGTAAGTAAATAAGCATTGCTAAGTGAAACAATAAAAAGTGCATTGTCGTAGAGCATTTTTTCAAAATGCGGGGCCAACCACTCATTATCGGTACTGTACCGACAAAGGCCCCCTGCAAGTTGGTCATAAATACCCCCATGTAACATTTTTAAAAGCGATAGTTCCGCCTGTAACAATGCCCTTTCATCTTTCAAAAAATGGGCTATTTGTAACAGACAATTAATAGAAAATGTTTGGGGAAATTTTGGGGCTTTTCCAAAACCACCTAGTGAAGTATCAGCAACTGCTAATAAACTTTCATTTATATGAATACAATCTTGTTTAGTAAAGCTTGCAACACCATTATCAACTTGTATACTGTTTTTTATTTGTCCAAAGTTGTTGCTTTTTTTTAAATGCTCTACCAAAGTATCCGCCTGTTGTTCCATTTCTGCTCTGCGGTTCTTCCAGGCATCTTGTATGCTCATGAGCACATCAGACCACGATGCACGCCCATGTGCTTTTGCAGGAGGAAAATAAGTGCCCCCGTAAAAAGGTTTTGCTTCTGGTGTAAGAAAAACATTTAGCGGCCATCCCCCACTTCCTGATATGGCTTGCACTGCATCCATGTAAATATGATCTATGTCTGGTCGTTCTTCCCTGTCTATTTTTATATTTATAAAATGCTCATTCATGATGGCCGCCGTTTCCTCATTTTCAAAACTTTCTCTTTCCATTACATGACACCAATGACAGGCTGAATAACCAATGCTAATTAGTATAGGTTTATCTAGCTCCTTTGCAAGTTGCAAAGCAGTTGTACCCCATGGCTGCCAATGTACCGGATTGTGTGCATGTTGTAACAAATAGGGGCTTGTCTCGTGTATAAGTTCATTTTTCATTTCGTGAAAGTAGGATATTTATGGAACGCTGGAGACGCTGGTTTTGGATAATTGTTATATTCTTTAGCTAATTATAGCCTTTTTTTAAATCGAAGAAGGTGTAAGGCAAGCTGATCTGAACAATCAGTTCAGAAAGCGTTCAGGGATTGCCGAAGCGGGGGAAATTCCGTCCGCCTGGATAACTGAAGATAAATTTATAAATAAAAGCTGATGATTTGTACATAGCTAAATTAATATCGTCCTGCTGGATATAAAGCCAGATTGAAAAACAAAAGTTGAAACACGGCTTCCGTCCGCCCCCATTTTGGCAAACCCCATGTTAGCAGCATACCCTATTTGATGAACAATTTAGGATACTTTTTGCGTAAGCTAAGAAGAGTCATTAAATGTGTGTTTAAATATTTTTCCATACTTAATACATGAGCTTCTTTTGAGGTGTCAAACTCTAAAATATTTTTGTACATGTAATAATATGCATAATTATTGGTGTCCTCTTTTGCCCAACCTTTTTTATGATGAAGTTCTTTGTCAAGTATAGAATACACCTCGGTTGTTTTAAACAATTTTGAACTAAATTCCAAAGCTATCCAAATTCCTGGTTCATCTTCATACCAATTAAAGCCAATATTTAATCTATACTTTAAAGAGTTGAATGAAAGCTCTACATAGTTCTGATAAAATTTATCAGACAGACCACTACTTCTACTTGCATTTGGAGAAAAGCCTCCAAAATGTTCTTTAAATGGTTTTTTAAATCGATTTAATAACTCATCCATTTTTATGAGGATTTCCGGAATTGTTTTAATTGACTGCACATTCTGCAGACTAAAATTTAAATTTCGATTCATGTTGTTTTCAGTTAAGAATTTTTTTAATTCTCTTGTTGTTTCATTGTTCTTAGAAGAAATGAGGTCATGGATATTGTGCCATCTTACTGCAATTAGCTTAATAGACTTGTCTTTTAATTGCTTTTGCTCATACAGTTTGGTGAGAAATACAACTATTTTTTCTTTATTATCGCCTTTATATTGTCGAAGAATAGATGAATACCGATTAAGTTGATCAAGTCCTTCTGCCGAGTCAACTTTGTTTTCGATTAAAATATAGTACTTGTCAAGCTCCAGTTCAATATCCGGTCTGCCCATTTTTTCGTAGTCATTTTGTGTTGACACTTCATATTCTGCATAAGCACTGATTTTTAAACAACTTTTCAAAAAAGCATCTCGAAATTTTTTATCTGTGTCAAGACAATAAGCGAATAACTCGGTTAAGAAATTTTCTAAGGGAGTATTATTTTCTCTTTGCCTATATGCAAAAAGTCTACTGTATAAATTTGAATGAATGCTCATAAAGGGTTGCTGCTAACGAAAGGGCTTTGTGGCAGGTGTGGCATTAGAATTCCTTCCGCCCGTAGCCGCTGCTTGGCTTTTGATAAAGGTAAATATTAAGAACTAATGTTTAGCGATGTTGGTCAAGCCCGAACAAATGCCGCTATATTGCTGATGTTGATTGCTACAAATTCAAGCCGCACTTGCACAAAACCCGCTGTTACCGGCAGTTTTTCTGTCGTGTTAAAATATTCTTGTTATTAAAGCTTTCTGAAAAATATTCCTTTCTCTCTTCTGCAAACGGGAGTAAGAATTTAAAGGTTTCAATAGAATATTTGCAAGATGAAATACTTTTAGCTTTTAAAGTCCGAATTGTTTGAATGTCATTTTTAAAGTAAACGTTGTCAGCCATTTTTTTAAGACTTACAAGATAGTCACGCTGTCCTCCGAGATAATTCTTGTCAAATGAAGCGTTAGCTCTTAAAATAAACTTTTTACAACTGTCGAGTTCTCCCAATCTAAAATAGGCTAAAGCAATACAGGAATAACATGCAATGGGAAAGTCCTGATGAGAAAATTCAGGTAATTGTCTGCTATACCAATAAACTGTTTTTTGATTGTCATTCTCAAATGCATAGCAACTGCCTAAATAGTCTGCTATGTTTTGGAAAGTCGTGTCAGTATAAAATATAGTCTCAAGATTTTGAATGAGCTTTTTGTTGAGTAAGTGTGCCGAGTCTTGGTTTGTTGATTTTAATTCTTGCACTTTTATAAATAATGGAGATGTCTCTATAAAAAGCTTTTTTGCCTTTTCTCTGTCTTGTCCTGAAGATGTAAAAGAAATAAAAAGGAATAGCGGTATAAATATTATTAGTCGAAGCATAACGCTGTTTAAAATTGCCGGTAACGAACAGGGCTTTGCGATGGTTGGGAATTGACCAACTGTCCGCCCGGGACCGCTGCTGAGTAAAGATATGACTCGTCCTGAAAAAAGTTGTCTTGTTAATAATAATAATCCTGCATTTAGTTTACTAAGATAAATCATCCTGAATAAGGTTGATTAAAAAAGTTTTTGCTGTGCGGTGGCAAAAAATAGTTGAGTAGCCACCACAGC
>JANMFB010000382.1:0-4016 GCA_031377605.1 Ferruginibacter sp. | reverse complement strand
CTGTACCAACTATCCTGCGAAAGTTTATTGGCTACTTCTGTAAGTACAGCTGCTGCCTGCGTTTTCTTACCTAATAATGTAAGTGTTTCTAAAACCATTCCTTGGTCACGTAAATCGGATCCGTACGTAAAGCCTGCATTTATTCTTTGTGTAAATGTGGTAGGCAACCCTCCAATTAAATCCAAAGCAATATTATCTTGCCCTACTAGTTTATATGCAGCTGCTAATCTCCATTTTGCTTCGGGAGATAAATATTTAAACTCACGCAACCTATTCATAGCGCCCATTTCAGCCGCCTTTGCTAGTGCTAGTGTATATAACCGGTAAGATTGAGCAAGATCACCACCATAAAAATTATTTGTACTCGGTGCCCATGCGTTTGCTTTCCCACGTTGGTAATTCTTCCATTGGTTTAATAACTGATCACTTACAATATATCCGTTGTTTTGCGCTTCCACTAAAAAGTGTCCTGCATAAGTACTTCCCCAATCATCACTTTCATTCATACCAGGCCAGTAACTAAAACCACCATCTGGTCTTGCAAAATTTTGTAATTTGGCAATACCTGCTTTGATGTTTCTATCAATATTTGCTTTTTCAAATTCTGATAAATCTGTTAATTGATTTAATACCAACTGTGGAAACACCGCAGAAGTTGTTTGCTCCACACATCCATGTGGATATTGTATTAAATAACTCAAGCGTTTTTGTAAATTCATAGATGGTATACTGGAAATTTCCACAACTGAAGTTCCCGCATCGGCAATACCAATAGGCATTACAGTTGCATCCCATTTTTGCCCGGCAGCCAAAGTTATTTGTTGCACACTCGTAATAATTGGGTTCGGATTTCTTACATCCAACTCTATTTCATCGGTTGCAGCCTCAGACCCACTGCTTGCATTCACTTTCATTTTAGCAATACCAATTACATTTTTAACTTTCACATCAAAGTAAACTAGTTGCTCTCCCACTTTATCAAAAGATACTAACTGCTTAGGCGAACCTACTATTTCTAAAAAATTATTTGGCTGAAGCGAAACATTTACATTTTTAATATTATTCTCCATAGCAAAGACAGTAACAGGTAGTTTGATGGTTTCGCCAGGAGCAAGCACACGTGGCATTGTAGCTGCTATCATTAAAGGCTTTTTTACAACAACTGTTTTTTCTGCAAAACCATAACTTCCATTTTTTGCGGCCACAATCATTGTTCTTACAGATCCAATATAATTCGGCATCATAAAAGTTTGCTTCTGTATTTGCCCACTTCCCAAAGTAAAAGGGCCAAAATATTTTACTACGGGTTTAAAACGATTTGCCTTTTTCTCTTTTACAGGCCCAGCCTCTTCATCGCCACCAATAGTAAGTATACGCTCCAAATCGCCACCCCAAGCGCCTATCACCAAATCGTACATATCAAAACTTTTAACACCTAACGCTTCTCTTGCATAAAAAGCTACATGCGGATTTGGTGTTTTAAATCTTGTAAGGTCTAGTAAACCATCATCCACTATGGCAATGCAGTAGGTCATTCCTTTCCCATTTTTTTCACTCACACTTACAGATACATTTGTTTCTGGTCGCACATTATTCGGCATATTTATTTGTGGTGTTAGCATTGTATTTTTATCTTCAACAAAAATTGGAATAGATCCATACATTCTTATTGGAAGGTCATTCACCGTTTGTGCATGTGGTTGTAATAAACTTACTGTTGCATAAATGTTTGGTGCCATACCAGCTTCGGCTTTAAACTTAACAATAGTCTGCCCTTTGGTAGTTTCTTGCCAGAAAGATTTTACCACTTTACTTCCATTCTCTAAACTCACCAGCATTCTGCCAGCATTAGAGGAAGGAATAGTCAATATTATTTCATCGCCTACATCGTATTTCTTTTTATCGCTACTGAACGAAAGCATACTTGCTGCAGTTTGGTCATCGTTGCCAGATCGAGTTTGCCAACCGGGTTCATCTACATAAAAAGTGCTACCAGTAACATGTCCACTTGCTTTATCTTTTACTAAAATCAAATAACGCCCCCACTCGCTTGCACCTGTTTTAAAACTCCACGACCCCTTACCATTACTCAGCTTTACATCAACATTTGATATCAGTTTGTTGTAATTATCTTGTGTGAAATTGCTAAGGTTATCACCAGCAGCATCCCACCACCAACGCCATTGTATTTTGTAAAATTGCACTTCTACATCCTGTGCACCTGCAAGTACATTACTTTTTGCATCCACATTTACAATTTGAATGCTTTGCATTTTGCCAGTTAGTAAATAATTAAATGGTTTTTCACCCTCGGGCATTTTTATACCAACATAAGATTTGTAAGGGCTATAAGGCACACTCAAATTATCGATGCTAAAACTGCCGCCCGGCTCAAATACTTTGGTAAATAAATTAGCCGTAAGCATACCCGGTGCTGCACCATCTATTTGAAAATCGGGCTTAATGGTTGCATTACCGTTTTCATCTAGCGTGCCATCAAAAATTGTTTTTAACTGTGTGCTATAATTGGAAGTAGGATTATCAAATTCAAAATCAGGGAATTTGGAAAATTCCGTTTTCCGAGATATTAAAGATGCATCAATTTTTGCTTTCAAGTTTTTTGCAGGTGTACCAAATAGCCACATTGCATTAAACGCACCAACATTGCTGCTTTTAACACCTAATATTGCATCTTTTCCAAAATCAATATTAATTTTTAAACGGTTGGGCATTACCGTTTCTATTTTTATTCTTTTTTCAAATATGGCACCACCAACTTTTGTACGAACTAACCAATTACCTGTAGGTGATGCTGCATCTGTACTTGTTTTAAAAACGTTGAAACCATCAGTCGCATTGGTTTGTATTATCTTTTTGTATAATTGCCCTTGTGGCGTAATCAGATTAAATTCTACCGGCATATCTTTTGGTAAATTGCCAGTCTTGTCTTCCAAAATACAATGTAGGAAAAGACTATCTCCTGGTCTCCACACACCTCTTTCTCCAAAAATAAACCCTTTTATCCCTTTTTGAATTTCTTCTCCACCTACATCAAACCTACTAAGCGCAAGTGAACTACCATCATCCAATTTTAAATATCCTCTCTCCGTTCCTTTTTTTGCAACTAGTAAATATGGTTTTTGTTTTAATAGAATAGAAGCAAAACCATCACTTGTACTTGTACCTTTTGCTATTACTTGGTTTTGATAATCCATCACAATTAATTCCACGCCGCTCATTGGCTCAGTACTGATGATACTACTAACAGCAACAGATATTGAATTATCATTTCCTTTTTTTGCAGTAAGGCCAATATTGCTTGCCAAAATATTTCTCGATGCCCATCTATCTTTATTAAAATACGAATTACATGTTGGATCATCTTTTCTATCCCACCTATAACCTCTCGGATAATAATTATCGTAACCTTCCCAGAAAGCGTCATAATCATCTTTGCCAGCATTATCTCCATAATAATTCCCTTCATCTTCGTAATACTCGCCATCATTACTATTTGCATCATCATCTTTCAAAGTATCAGAAGCCATTTTTGTGTATAGGGAATAAGTTGGTCTAAAACCAATTGTAATCCTGTAAATAGCGCCAGGCTCGGTTTTCAAAAACTTATCTATATCCAAAGAGAAACGTTGTTTGGTATGTAAGTCCAATGTTTTATCATCATCTAACCGCAATGTTTTTTGCACAATTGGCTTTGCTACACGGCGCAGTTCATTGTCGCCAGCTATTTCATTTTGTTGTAAAAATTGTGGCACATTGTTCTCCATAATTTTAATGATGCTAATATCTACTGCACTTAAATTTATAGCGTCAAAAGGCAAAACGAGCTTTCCCGATGTGGGCAAAATGTTTCCTTTACCTAAAATTTTTACATTTGGTTTTTTATTTTCAAAGACTACGTTTGAAGTAAAACCATTTGGCAATATTTCTCCCCAGCTATCTTTTATACCAGTATTTATGTTTACTGTATAATACCCTTCTAGTGATTTGCCAGAAAA
>JANMFB010000370.1:0-6924 GCA_031377605.1 Ferruginibacter sp. | reverse complement strand
ACTTTGAAAATAGAATAGAGGACCTAAAAACATTATTAAATTTTAAATTCGGAATTATTAAAGCAAGTTAGTATAACTTAAAGATCTTATAAAAATTAAATAATCGCTTGTCTAACCCTTACCAATTTTGTGAGTAATTCTTCTAATAAATCCAACTGCAACATGTTTGCACCATCACTTTTTGCAACTGCTGGGTTTGGATGTGTTTCTATAAACAAACCATTTACACCAGTTGCTACAGCTGCTTTTGCAATAGTTTCTATCAATGATGGATTACCCCCAGTAACGCCACTTGTTTGGTTTGGTTGTTGCAAAGAATGGGTACAATCCATAATAACAGGTACGCCTATTTCTTTCATTAACGTTATGTTTCTAAAATCTACAACGAGATCTTGATAACCAAAAGTATTTCCCCTATCGGTAAGCCAAACATTATTATTTCCCGCTTGTAAAATTTTATCTACAGCAAATTTCATGGATGGGCCACTAAGAAATTGACCCTTTTTCACATTTACAATTTTACCAGTTTTTGCAGCAGCTACCAACAAATCAGTTTGCCTACAAAGAAATGCTGGTATTTGCAAAATATCAACATATTCTGCAGCCATGGCTGCTTCTTCGTGAGCATGAATATCTGTAGTTGTTGGTATGCCAAAATACTCACCCACTTTTTTTATAATTCTCAAAGAAGCTTCATCGCCAATACCAGTAAAGCTATTTGCACTAGTGCGATTTGCTTTTCTATAGGATGCTTTAAAAATATAAGGAATCTCTAATCGTTTGCAAATAGCGGAAACTTTTTCTGCCACCTCCATTACAAGTTCTTCGCTTTCTGTAATGCACGGGCCGGCAATTAGGAAAAAATTATTGCTCTTGTAAGTTTGGTTTTTGAATAGTATATCCATAGAATCAAAATTAGTTATTAATAATTGTGTAATAAAATGAATGATAATAAAATTTCATTTTAATTTGCAAAAACGATTCGAAATGGTAAAAGAAAAAATTTTGGTAATTGGTGCTAGTGGTCAAATAGGAGTGGAGCTCACATTAGCACTAAGAAAAATTTATGGCAATGCAAATGTTATAGCTAGTGATTTGAGAGAGCAGAACCCTTTACTAGAAGGAACAGGACCTTATGTAAGTATGGATGTAATGAACAAAGAAATGTTGCATGTTCAAGTAATAAGACAGGGGATAACACAAATTTATTTATTGGCTGCCATTTTATCTGCAACAGGCGAAAAAAACCCTGGTCTTGCTTGGCATTTAAATATGCAAAGCCTTTTAAATGTACTAGATATTGCCAAAGAAGAAAATTTGCACAAGATATATTGGCCAAGTAGTATTGCTGTTTTTGGACCTACATCTCCTAAGAAAAATTGTCCGCAGCAAACAGTTATAGAACCATCTACCGTTTATGGTATTAGTAAATATGCCGGTGAGTTTTGGTGCAATTATTATTTCAATAGATATGGTGTAGATGTTCGTAGTCTCCGTTATCCTGGTTTAATAAGTTACAAAAGCCAGCCGGGTGGTGGCACCACTGACTATGCTGTAGAAATTTTTCATGCTGCAAAAGACAAAGAACAGTATGATTGTTTTTTAAAAGAAGATACTTATTTGCCTATGATGTATATGCCTGATGCAATTCGTGCCACGATAGAATTGATGGAAGCAGATAAAAGTAAAATCAATATCCGTACTTCTTACAATTTAAGTGGAATGAGTTTTTCTCCAAAAGAAATAGCTGCCGAAATAAAAAAACATGATGAGGATTTTGATATTATTTACAAGCCCGATAGCAGACAAGCCATAGCTGACAGTTGGCCACAAAGCATAGATGATAGCGTTGCAAGAAATGATTGGGGATGGAAAGAGGAATATGATTTAGGGGTGATGACGAAGGATATGTTGGAGAATTTATGAAAATAATAACTTTTTTGCGGTATTTAATACTGATAAAATAGTAACGATAAGTTAATAACAATCGCTGTAAGGTTGTGGATATCAGCTAAAATGATACTCAGATAATGAATATTTTTTTTGTATTGTAAAAAATAATCCTATTTTCGCGGAAATATCAATATTAACTAAAAAAACAAATTATGAAAAAATTATTATTAAGTGCAGCAATTATTGTTGCCGGGTTAAGTGCAACTGCTCAAAAAGAAGAGGCTGCAGGGTCAAAATTAAAATTTAGTGTAGGAGTTGAAGCTGCTTTACCATTGGGAGATTTTGGAACATTTTATTCTTTTGGAATTGGTGGATCTGCACAAGCAGACTACAATGTGGCAGAAAATTTTGATATTACGCTAAATGCAGGTGTTACTAGTTACATGGGTAAAACAATTTCTGGTTTTAAAATTCCTGCACAAACTGTAATTCCAATATTGATTGGTGGTAAGTATGGCTTTTCTGGAAATTTTTACGGATCGGTTCAAGTAGGTACAGGTATTTTTACAGCGGGTAGTGGTGGTGGAGGAAGCGTTTCTACGTTTGCATATGCTCCAGGAGTTGGATATAAATTTACACCTAATGTAGATGTATTAGTTAAATACACAGGATTTAGCAAAGATGGTGCTAGCAATAGTGCTCTTGGTTTAAGAGTAGCTTACACATTCTAATTTAAAATTTATTCTAATTAAAAATGCCTCGTAATAGCGAGGCATTTTTAATTACTTTTCACATATTGTTGAAAAAGTAAATGGTATTAAAATATCATTCCTACATACATTTGCATATTAAAAATAAAAAAATGAAAAAAATATTATCAGCTGTAGTAATTACAGTAATCTCTTTAAGTGTAAATGCACAAAAAAATAGTAATGTATTGTTTAATGTAGGAGCGGAAATAGGTTTTGCAACAGGTAATCTTAACCTTGCTTATTCAATAGGCATTGGTGCTACTGCTAATTTGGAGTATGCTATAAATGATAAAACAAACATTACTTTAAATTCAGGGTTGATTGAGTATATAGGTAAAAAACTACCTGGTACAACTTTTAAAAACAGGTCAGTTGCTGCTTTTCCAATACTTGGAGGTACAAAATATTTTTTCACAGATAATTTTTATGGAGCTGCACAGATAGGGGTTACCATTTTTTCAGGTGCAGGTCAGTCTTCTAAATTTACTTATAGTCCTGGACTTGGATTTAAGGCAAATCAAAAAATAGATTTATTGCTAAAATACACGGGCTATGCTGATTTAGGCGGTGCATTTGGTGTAAGGGTTGCATACACTTTATAATATATTTGCCTTTAAGAAAAGCCTTTCACATTGTAATTTTCAATCTGAAAGGCTTTTTACTTTTCAAAAATACTTCCCTCCAAATATTCTAGTTTTTTGAAGTGAAACACTTCTTTGTATCCCCATTCTTTAAATAATTCTTTTTGCAAAGGATTGATGTAAATGATCCTTATTTTTCTTGGGTTATACTCTAAACTAGTTTCTATATTTTCTAATACCGCACTCATTATCATTTCATCAAAAGGGTTAAACATAAAAATACAATCTACATCATTTTCTATTTCAAAATAAAATGCATCATTGTTAAATGCTTTCATTTTTGTGGCAGGGAATTCTTCTTGTGTTAGTCTGATATTTTCGTTGCCTTGCAAGTATAATTCTTTTGAAAGTTCTATTCCACTAATTTTTGGCACGCCATATGAAGCAGCCACACACATTGCTCTAGCTTTGCCAGAACCAATATCTAAGAAATGATGGTAAGATGCTAAGTTTATTTTGGTAAAAAATTCGTCTAGTACATCATACGACACAGGCATATAAATGGTAGCATTAGAAATATCAATTCCTTTTTTTTCTAAGTTTTTAAGATTATCTACACCTGTTGTATTTATGCCAAATTTTTTTTCACCCTTTATATCGTTTTGTATAATATGCCAAGCTATGCGAATGTTCCAATTGGTAGCTAAGTAAACAAAGTATCGCAGATATTTTAATGATTGCATAATAAAAAAATAGACTAGAAGTAAGGATTAAGAATTTTTATTTTCAGTTAAAATAACTTTTTCAGTAGTTACTTCTAAAGTATACTTTCCGCCCACTTTCAATGCTCTATTTTCGGTTCCATGTCCAACGGGGAAATCAAAGCAAATTGGATAATTGTATTCCACAACAATATCATAAATGATTTCATAAATGTTTTTACCAAAAGGTCTATCTGTATCTGCCATGTCGGTAAAATTACCAACAATAAGTGCGGCAAGGTTTACAAGTTTGCCAGCTCGTTTTAGTTGATGCAGCATTCTATCTACCGCATACAGTTGTTCTCCTATATCTTCTATAAACAAAATACATTTTTTTGTTTTAATATCTGATGGAGTGCCAATAGCATTTGCTAGTAAAGCTAAATTACCACCTACTAATTTTCCACTTACTTTGCCTTGTCTATTTAAATTATGGATAGGGGTTTCATACATATTTTCTTCACCCTTTATTGCTTTTAAAAGAGAAACCACATTTTCTGGATTGTGAGCCTTGTTATTAAATGCAGTACTCATAGGAGCGTGCATGGTAGCAATGTTGAAATTGCTTGTAATGTGGTTCAGTAAAATGGTAATATCGCTAAAACCAATAATCCATTTTGGGTGTTTTACAAATTTTGTAAAATCTATATGATCAATGATACGACCTGTACCATAACCACCTCTTCCACACAAAATTGCTTTTACATTTTTATCATCTAGATATTTTTGTATTTCTGTAAGTCTATCATCATCAGTACCACTAAAATAGTTCTTAGATTTCCCACCTACAGTATGGCTTACAATTACTTTGAATCCTTCTTTTTTAAGCAATTTCTCACAATCAGCCGCATTTTTTGCTGGCATAAAACCCGCAGTGCAAGTAATAGCAACGGTATCTCCTTTTTTTAGATAATCTGGAATGAGCATTTTTTTGTAATTTTAATCTTCAAATATAGCTCTATGCGTTTTATTCTTTTGTTGTTGCTTATGTTTTCTTTGGGTGTAAATGCACAGCCTCCATGTGGAGCTCCAGGCACATCAGCTCAATCTGCACAATCCTTATGTACAACAACAAGTTTCCCATTATCAGTGCTGCCCTCTTGTAGTGGGCCTGATTTGCCACTTATTACAGGAAATACATGCACTCCAGCAGATAATGTGATTAGTACAAGCAATACTGCTTGGTATAGAATTCGTATTTTTCAATCAGGTACGTTGGGGTTTACAATTGTACCGTCAGCACCCGGGGCAGATTTTGATTGGGTATTAATGGATATTACCAACCGTTTACCACAAGATGTTTATACGAGCAATCTTGTGGTTGGATACAACCAAAGTGCTACAACGGGTTCTACAGGTTGCTCGGCAATTGGTACAGTTGATTATAACTGTTCAGGTGCTACCCCCACATTTAATAGACTATTTCCTGTTTTATCTGGTTCTGATTATCTTTTGATGGTAATTAGATTTTCTGGCACTACTGCTGCATACAATATTAATTTTGCAGGTGGTACTGCTGTTCTTACAAATCCTGCTCCACCAACAATTACAAGTGTAACCCAAGTTGGATGTAACCCTAGCCTTTTAAGGGTAACTATGAACAAAGATATTTTGTGTAGTAGTCTTACTGGTACTGGTTCAGAATTTTCAATAGCTGGAGCGGTTGTAACAGGAGTTACATCTCTTTGCAGTGGAGGTACAAATGCAGTAAATCAGTTTACTATCTCCCTACAAAATCCGTTGCCGCCGGGTCCGAATAATTTGGTTGTAAGTAATGGAAGCGATTTGAATACACTGTTGGATGTATGTACTGTTCCTATGTTAGGTGGAAGCTTTCCTTTCACAATTGCCTCCCAAGCGGCACCCATTGTTAATGCCGTAACTTTTGATGGTTGCGCACCAACTGTTTTAAAAATTGCCCTAAACAAACCGGTACTGTGTAATAATATTAATTTAAATCAGTTTACTATTACACCCGGATTGCCCACTATTACTAGTGTACAAACCAACTGCGTAGGTACTACTACCTTTACGGATACAATAAGATTGGTTTTGCAAAATCCTTTACCCCAAGGAACTTACAATGTAAATATTTTAAATAGTCCTCCACTTACAGATACTTGTGGCGTGACGATGGTAGCCAACTATATTTCACCTGCATTTACTGTACCTGTGACGCCTGCAGCCCCTTTGGTTACTGCTACATTTAGCTATTGTCAATTTTTTGCTGCACCAGCACTTACTGCTGTAGGAACAAATTTATTGTGGTACACAAATGCTACAGGCGGCACTGGTTCTTCCACAGCACCAACACCTAGTACAGCGGTAACCGGTACCATCGTTTACTATGTGAGCCAAAGCACGGGAGCATGCGAAGGACCAAGAGCGTCAATTGCGGTGACTGTAAATCCATCACCTGCTGCGCCGACGATTACAACACCTGTATCTTATTGCCAAAATGCAGTAACAATAGCTCTAACTGCAACTGGTGCATCTTTGCTTTGGTATACTGTAGTTAGCGGCGGTGTAGGATCTGCTATTGCACCAACGCCATCATCGGCTACGGCAGGCCCTACCATTTATTATGTATCACAAACAGTTGCAGGATGTGAAAGTCCACGTGCTGCAATTACAGTAAATATAACAGCTACTCCACTTGCTCCAATAGTTGCTTCTCCACTTCCTATTTGTCAAGGAAGTATATCAGGCCCGCTTACTGCTGTAGGAATAAATTTATTGTGGTACACAACCGCCACAGGAGGAATTGGTTTAAGTACTGCACCAACTCCATCTACTGCAACAATAGGAATAACGAATTATTATGTGAGTCAAAGTACCGCAAACGGATGTGAGGGACCGAGAGCTTTATTAGCAGTAGATATAACAACTACACCTACTGTCCCTTCAGTTACTCCTACATTAAGCTATTGTCAATTT
>JANMFB010000352.1:0-1921 GCA_031377605.1 Ferruginibacter sp. | reverse complement strand
AATATTTATATTTTGGGTCGTAATAAAAGATTGTCCAAAAGATGTTAAGGTTAAAAAAATAAATACAGTAGAGTTGAAAAGAATCTTCATTATTTTAATGAATTAATAGTTAAGTTTTTTAGTTGCTCATATGTTAAGCCTGTAAATAAGAATTAACGATCTCTCATAATATTTTTAACAAATTTTAGTAAAACAGAGTTTCTAAAGATATATATTAGAACTATTACTAACCCAAGTACTATCCAAAGTGGAGTGTTGAAAGCTTTTTTTTGTGTTGTATTGTTTTCTGGAATATCTTCAATTTGATTTTTTTGTAAAAATTTAGTTGAAACAAACCCGTTTTTCCCTTCAAAAGTTAATTTACCCCAATTCCCAATAACTTCATTAATATCGACAATATCTCCTTTGTGAATTATTCCTAAACTCTGCGCATTTGTACTTTTCTCATTTCTCACATTTAAATCTTGGAGTGCAGTATACTTTTCTGCGTTTGCACTTATGGAAATAATCAGCATTAATCCAAGTAACAAAAACTTATCAATTTTTCTTATAATCATTTTGGTAATTTTTTGCCTACTCTTTCAATATGCAGTTTTCGGCTTCGCTGGTGAGTTTTAAAAAGGCTCACAAATATTTAAAAATTTTGTTCATTTATTTTTGCTAATCCCTAATTTTTACTAACACCCTCGCACATTCGTTCATAGAGTTATTGGCAAAAAATAATCATTAATTCAGTGAAACTCATAACTGTCAAAAAAGTTGCGTTAAATGTCTGAACCTGCCGATTAATTGCACACAACGTCCAGGGCTTACTGCTGTTGTGGGATTTGAAAAACTTCCGCCCGGAACTAAAGTTAAATTGAAAATATAAAGTATAAATTATGAACAAAAAGCCAAATAATAATTCGTCTGCTGGGGCTGATGCCGATAGCGAACAAATGCTAATGTTTGAACGTCCAGCCACAATAGCAGTAAACCCCTTGTTAGGCGAAGGCATGGGTAGTTTAGATATTCTCGTTGGTTGCGAAGAAAGCCAAGCAGTTTGTATTGAACTAAGAAAATTAGGGCATAAGGCTTTTAGCTGTGATATACAAGATTGTTCTGGCGGGCATCCCGAATGGCATTTAAAGATGGATATTTTTGAAGCAATTAAATTAAAGAAGTGGCACATGCTTATTTGCTTCCCGGATTGCACTTACATAACCATTTCGGCAAACAAATGGTATAAAGACCAACCGCCACGAAAAAGCGGAACTCTGGTAGGTGCTGAAAGAAGGGCAGCAAGAATAAAAGCAGTTGACTTTGCCTTGAGGTTGTTTAATTGCGGAATTGAGAAGGTTGCAATGGAAAATCCAATAGGCGTATTAAGCACAGAATTTAGAAAGCCTGACCAAGTTTTGCAGCCGTGGATGTTTGGGCATGGCGAAACGAAGGCGACCTGTATTTGGCTAAAAGGATTGCCGAAATTAAAAGCTACAAATATTGTCGCAGGAAGGGAACAACGATTACATAAATTGTCAAAAACAAAAGACAGGGCAAAATTAAGAAGTAAGACTTATCCTGGAATTGCAGCAGCTATGGCTATGCAGTGGGGTGGTAATGCTTTCGCCTAACGAGTAGGGCTTGCCGATGGTGTGGAATTAGTATTCCTGCCGTTCGTAACCGCTGCTCAATATTTATTCAAATGTAAAAATTTAAAACAAATGTTGAACAAAGAATGTCAAGCTGGGACAAATGCACAGCAAAAAACAAATGATGAAGTTACTTCGTCAAGCCACACTATTGGCAAACCCAATGTTGTGCGTTCGCCAAATTCAAAAGATTTTGATGAGTCAGAAAACCCAAACGAAGTAAAGTTTTATACGGATAAAATGAAAAAGTATGAAACTTATGGTTTTGAAAAAGATGTAATGGATTCTTG
>JANMFB010000117.1:0-3231 GCA_031377605.1 Ferruginibacter sp. | reverse complement strand
AGGTCGCAATTTGCGACCTTCAAAATTTTATATAAAGTATTTATCGATGCATGATTCCAAGCAAATCATCACTCAAATAAAAAAATGGGTAACCAATGTAGTCATCGGTTGTAACTTTTGTCCGTTTGCAGCAAGAGAAGTAAAGCGTAATAGTATTTTGTATGAAGTAATACATTCACAAAACAAAGAAGAAATTTTACAATTACTTTCTTCCACTTTTACCAAAATGGATAATGAAGAGCATGTAGAAACTGCTTTTCTTATTTTACCAGAGGGATTTGAATCTTTTTCAAACTACTTAGATTTAGTAGAAACGGCTGAAAACTTTTTAGCAAAAGAAAACTACGAAGGTATTTACCAGCTTGCAAGTTTTCATCCACAATATTTATTTGCAGGTAGCAATGAAAATGATCCGGCTAATTATACAAACCGTTCACCTTTCGCTATGTTGCATATTTTACGAGAGGCAAGTTTGAGTAAAGCAATTGATAGTTATCCCAATGTGGACGATATTCCTCAAAAAAATATTGATTTTGCAAATGCAAAAGGATTGGCAGCAATGCAGTTGATAGCAGGGATAAAATAATTGTATCTAAAAACATTTCACTTTTAGGTGATTCTTATAGCAACTAGAAATTTGAAAATTACAGTGCATTTATTTTCAAAAGTAATTTTCCTGCAAGATTCTCGTCAATTGGTTTCAATTCGTTATACATACTTGTGGCCTTTGTTTTATCTTTTTGAGCAATGTAAACAAGTCCACTGTAATATCTACTTAAATTACTTTTTGAATCAATGGTAATACCTTGTTTTAAGATGTTTAAACTTTCATTATACTTTTGGGTTCTGTATAAAGCATACCCCAACTCTGTATAAGCAGCACCAAGGTTTTTATCTAACTCTATAGCTTTATTGAGATATTTAATGGCTATTTCATAGTTTTCTTTTTCGATATAACACCATCCTAAACCAAAATTTGCGCCAGCACTTATTGGGTTAAATTCAATTGCTTTTAAATATTTGGCCAAAGCTTCATCGGTCCTTGCTGGCTTGTAATTTCTTCTGTATACATCTCCCATGCCTTTATAAGCAGTTCCATTTTTAGGGTCTTTTTCTAACGTTGTATTATATGCAGCAATTGCTTCTTCGCTTTTTCCTTGTTTGTATTTTGCAAAACCAATTTCGTTGTAAACCTTAGTGTCATCTTTTTTTATAGCCTTTGCTTTGTTCAGCCATTCAATTGCATTATCATATTCTGCTTTTCCATTATATAGATAGCCAAGGTTATAACAAACAATAAAATTTTGCGAATCTGCATTGTAACTTTTTTTATAGGAATCAATTGCATCATCTATTTTGCCCTGAATTTGATATATATCGGCAAGCTGCTTGTGCGCAAGCGCATAGGTTTCTTTTATTGAAATGGCTTTTTTAAACTGAACAATTGCATCTTCATATTTTTTAGTTTGTTTGTATGCATACCCAAGTTCTTGATAGGCCAAATGATAATCTTTTTTATAAAGTACTGCTTTCTCTAGCCTATTTATAGCTTTTTCAAAATCACTAGCATCATTGTAACACCAACCTGCATAATAATAAGCTTCTGCATATGTTTGATTTGCAGCCGATGCTTTGTCGAATATAATGGCCGCTTCGCTATACTTTTGTTTGTCAAAAAGAGAAATACCTTTATCGTAGTATTCTTTAGCAGTTGTTTGTGCTTGTATTTTGCTTTGGCAAATAAAAAAAGATAATAGTAGAAATGTTTTGATTAGGATTGCTTTCATTATTATAAATTTTAATAAAAGTAAAATTAAAAATTCGATTACTTGCCAAAAAATTCTCAGAATAGCTTTTTTAATGTCTAATTATCGTATAATCTTTCATTATACCACTAGGAAATTATTTTAAATTTTTATACTTGAAAAAAGCAATTGCTTCGTTGTAATTCAGTATTCTAAAACCATATTAATATGCACTTACATGAGATAATAATGTATTTTCTGCTACTTTAAAATCTTGTTACTAAAAAGTAAGAATGCCCAACAAAATTTGGGAAGGTTTAAATATTTTAAAGATTGCTTGATATAAAGAGGGAGTGCTTAGAGAAGGTAATGTTGGCTGTCGTTTAATAGTCTAACTAAAAATTTCTTTTTGCAGTATTCGTTAAATATTCCCCAATACTAAAATTTATGGAAAAATATTTTTGTACATATCAAAATTTATCACAACATTTATGTAAGCAATTTTATTGCTCTCACCAATCATAAAACTACAACCATGTCTTCCGCCAAGATTTTTGCTTTACGCAACTCGTTTGCTAAAGCATTTTTATGCCTTTTAATGACCAGCTTTTTCATCAATTCGTGTAAACAAACGAACAGTCAAAAATGGATAGATGTAGATCCCGCTTTTGCAACATATGTAGAAGCTTACACAACGGGTATCGTCTCAAAGACTAGTAGTGTAAGGGTACAGCTTGCTACTGATGCATCTACAACACATACAGTAGGGCAGCCAGTTACCGAAAAATTGTTCGAATTTTCTCCTGAAGTTAAAGGAAAGGCTTCTTGGATAGACGCTCGTACCATTGAATTTAAACCGGAGAAAAATTTAGAAACGGATAGATTGTATAAAGTGAATTTTAATTTAAGTAAAGTAACTAAAGTGCCATCGAAGTATAATGAACTTGCTTTCAATTTGCAAACGGTAAAACCATCTTTCAAAGTAAATATTGATGGTTTGCGAGCAGAATCGGTAAAAAATAAAATGTTTTTAAAAGGGGATATCACCACTGCTGATGTGGAAGATGGGAAGGAAATTGAAAAGGTTTTAACGGTAATTCAAAACTCAAAAGGATATAAAATAAATTGGCAACATAATAGCAGTAAAATACATAGCTATACAGTTACAGGTATAGAAAGAAGCCCGTCTCAAGCTTCATCACTAAAACTGCTTTGGAACGGTAAGCCAATGAGCATAGGTATTTTAGGTGAACAGGAAATTGAAATACCAAAGCAAGGTGATTTTAAAGTGCTTAGTGTAACTGCTGAAAATGAAACCCAGCAATACGCTTCTGTAAAATTTTCGGAGCCGATAGCTATTGGGCAAGATCTTACTGGCTTACTTACTGTAAGCAATGAAGAAGATATTTCGTATAGTATTAATGGAAGCGAAGTGAAATTGTTTTCTGGCAAATCACTAGAAGGGAATTATACAGTAAACATAAAT
>JANMFB010000397.1:0-3516 GCA_031377605.1 Ferruginibacter sp. | reverse complement strand
ACCAAAGTAAATTTGTACCATTAGCTGTAAGTGCAGTAGCATTTGTATTTAAACAATATTGTATAGGCGTAGCCGATACGATTGGTGCAGCAGGTGCACTGTTTACATTTATTGTTTTTAATAAAGTATCGGTACATCCTTCAAGAGTTTTTACAACAAACATTATTGCCTTTGGTCCACCAGTTGTATAAGTTGTATTTGGGTTTTGAATGGTAGATGTAATACCACTATTGTCAAAATCCCAATACCAGTTGTTAATTGTACCTACTGCAACGGTTGATGTATCTGTAAACGAAACAAAATTAGAATTGCAAGCATTCGAATTAAAAAACCCAACAATAGGTTTTGAGCCTACACGTATAGTTTGAGTGTTTGTAGCTTGGCAACCGTCCAATGCCGTTACTTTTTGAGTTACTGTATAGTCGCCTGCGGTTGTATAAGTATGTGTTGGATTGTTGGCAAATACTATTGGGCTTGCATCTCCAAAGTTCCACTCTACATTTACCACTGGTGAAAAACTAATGCTTGTATTGGTAAATGCAATTGGTTCATTTACACATCTTTTTTGTGTTGGACTTATTGAGTACAATGGAGTAAGCTCGGTTCTAAAAGATTGAATATTATTTTCACCACCAGTACTTGCAGTAAATCCCCAATATACTAGAGGGTCGCCCGAAAATACATCAAGAACAAAATCTTTAACTACGGTTACTCTTAGCACACCATCTATATAAGCTGTATATGTTTTTGTAGCAGCATCCCAAGTTACTCTAAAGCTATGCCAAACGCCATCTTCAATATTTACATTTCCATTTATAGCACTTACTGGCCCAGCAATATTACTTACAGTACTGTGGTTTATAATACCGTTAAGTTGTATTGCTATATGGTCCGATGTAGGGTCGTTATCTATAGTATTTTGGTAGGTATCAATTGTTACGCCAACAGAGGGGCTTACATTTTGAAAGCCCAATCCTCCCCCACCTGTGCCCACACTAGTACTTATTGGTTGCAGTACAAATGCCATTCCATCGGCACCAGGGCTATTGTTGCTACCCAAAAAAACTTGAAAATTAAAATCGAAAGATTGTGTTAAGTTTATTTTTGTATTGTTCCATACCGAACCCGACTGGTTATTTGAAGCATTGGTTAATCGATACTCATTGCATGCTATTTGAGTAGCATTGTTGTTTAAAGTGTATTGTGCATACTGTTTTTGTAAAAAAATTATTGACAATAAAAGTAAAAGTAATATTCTCTTAATCATATTATAAATTAAATAAAAAAGGCATATAGTTAAAAATTTAACTATATGCCTTAAAGATAATTATTGATATTCAATTTATCTAATAATCATCACAGTCCCCTTCATTTCCACTTTTTTAAAATCCCTATCCGTTCCCGCTACCATCCATACATATGTGCCAGTGGGCTGTGGTTTTCCTTTGTACGTTCCATCCCATCCTTTCAGGTATTGATTTGTTTCAAACATCAATTCTCCCAACCGATTAAATACCCGGAAATAAGTAGTGTTTGCTAAACCAACTGGTATAGCTCTAAAAATATCATTTACACCATCTCCATTTGGTGTAAAAGAATTTGGTACGTAATAGGTAGGACCATTATAAACTTTCACAAAAACAGTATCATAACCTTTACAACCAATTGCGTCATTTACTTCTAAATAAAATATGGCATCATTATTCAATGTTACTTTCGGATTTCTAATTAAAGGATTATTGATAACTGCACTAAGCGTTGACCAAGTATATACCAATCCGCCAGATCCATTTAATTGGTGCGGAACATTTTTCACTGCTATTGTATCATTTCCTGCAAAAGCTTTTACAAGCGGCTGCAAAATTACTCTTACAGAATCGTAAGATGAAAATGTACATCCATAACCTGCTACTGTAGTATTTGCTGTAAGTTTATACCAAGTGCTTTTTGTAGGGTACGCAAATGTTTGGATAGCTGTGGCATCCCGTAAGCTATCCGAAGGCGTCCACACAAAACTAGCAATTGGTCCACTAGTGTGGCTTATTACTCCACTAAGTAAGGTAGAATCACCCAAACAAATTGGTGTATTTACACCTGCTTCTACAATAGGTTTCCAAAGTACATTTACTTTAACGGTATCTGATTTGGTACAACTTCCTAATGTAACGGTCAAAACATATTCTGCTGTATCTACCGGGCTTAAAGTAGCATCTTTAATGTTTGCAGTATCTATAGTACTTGAAGGAATTCCTCCTAAAGTTGTCCATGAGTAGTTAGTAGGTGTTGGGCTAACTGTTGGGAAAAACTTAACCCTAGAACCCTCACAAATGGTAGAATCTGCACCGATATTCACCACCAATGGGTTGTTTACATTTACCTCAATAAGTGCTCGAGGCCCCTCACAACCGCCTGCAACGGAAGATGCACTTACATAATAATTTGTAATTCCATTAACTGCTGTACTTGGGGTTGGTGCAATAGAAGTTCCTACCCCACCAATTGGAGTAGTGTACCATAATAAATTTGTTCCAAGTGCAGTTAGTGGTACTGCTACAGCACCAGGGCAATAAAGAACAGGTGATGTTACAATTGGTGCTAATGGATAATCAAAAATATTTACCGTAATCGCCGCTCTTGGACTTTCGCAAATACCAGCTGATTGAGAAACATAATAGATTATAGTACCTGCTGTAGTTGTAAGTGGTGTTGGAGTGATGTTACTGCTAGCACCTCCTGTTGCACTTGTATACCACAGTAAATTAGAACCAGTAGCTTGTAATGGCGCAGCGGTAGCATTGATACAATAATTAATAGGCGTTGTAACGATAGGTGCTAAAGGAGTGGTATTTACAGTAACCGTTATTGTTGCTCTAGGTCCCTCACAACCATTTGAAGATTGACTCACATAAAAAATTGTAATTCCTGTAGTTGTTGTACTTGGTGTTGGCGCAGAAGATAAACCTGTACCTCCGGTTGCACTTGTGTACCAGAGTAAATTAGAACCAGTAGCAGAAAGCACTGTGGCAATTTCATTTTGGCAGTAGGTAATTGTAGGAGTTGAAACAGTTGGAGCAATTGGTATTGCATTAATATTTACAACAATTGCTGCCCTAGGTCCTTCGCATGTACCAGCAGTTTGACTTACATAATAAGTTGTATTACTTGGAGTACCTGTAATTATGGTAGGCGCAGTTGTAATTCCTACTCCGCCTGTGGCAGTAGTGTACCATAATAAATTTGTACCTCCTGCACTAAGCGTCAGTGTTGGTGCACCTTGGCATAAATTTAGTAGGGTATTTACTGTTGGTGCTAATGGGGTTGTATTTACAGTAACCGTTATAAGCGTACGAGGACTTTCACAAATTCCCGCTGATTGACTTACATAATAATTGGTGTTACCAACAGTTGTTGTAGATGGTGTTGGTGCAGTGGAAGAACCTGTTCCACCAGTTGCTGTAGCATACCAAAGTAAATTTGAACCAGTGGCTGAGAGTGCTGTTGTAGCTGCATTTTGGC
>JANMFB010000383.1:0-3464 GCA_031377605.1 Ferruginibacter sp. | reverse complement strand
TTTGCATCTACATATACATTAGTGCCTGTAAGTGTTCTCATAAAGGCAACAACATTTATTACTTCTTGCGCTGTTACATTTAATTTTTGGCCTACGCCGCCGGGTCTGAGTCTGTTATCTAAATTGGTATTACCTGGAGCTACATTAATATTGCCATAATGACCAATTACTTGCTGTATCGTTGTAAATACACCTGTGTGCATCATGGCAGTATTTGGATTTCCATTCGCATTAATCAAATCTCTTAGAGATGGGGCTCTTGTGTTTAGCAAATCTAAAGTGGTGCTTCCTATAGCGCCTATAATACCATTATTTCTTGAGTTTGGATCAATGTCAAACTCTGGCGCATTGTGGCAACCACCACAACCTAAGCCACCGCCTATTCTATTGCCTGTGGCATCAAAATTTGGAGGTGCTAAAAATAAATTTTTTCCCGCATTTTCTCCGGCTGTAAAATTAGCAAAAGCTACATTGTCATTTGGAACAGTTGCTCTACCTACATCATATTTTGAGTCGAATGATTGAATACTTCTTATAAATTGTGATAGACATTCTTGCATTCTTGGTTCGGTAATGGTTGCATCGTTATACACAAACTGAAACAATTCTTTGTAATAATTTACAGCTTGCAACTTTGTTACCAAAGCTGCAAAATTTGGTCTTCCGGTTTGTCCGCTAAAACCCATTTCTGCATGGTCTTGTATCGGCTGTGTGGTTTGTGCTTCTAATGTTGCAGCCCTTTCGTTCCAGAAAAATTTGTTCTCCACAGCAAACCTTGCATTTATTAATCGCATAGAATGACGACCAGTTAAACCACCCGCAACACCTCTGCTTTGTATTGCAGTATCACCAAAAGCAAATTCTTGTTTGTGGCAACTACCGCAAGAAACACTGTTATCTATACTTAAATTTTTATCATAAAACAAAACCCTACCCAAAGTGGCTTTTGCATTTGTAATTGTATTACCACCTGTATTATCTTTTACAGGGTTTAAGTAATTTGGTTTTGTTTGAGCAGCATAGTTAGCCAAACTTGTAGGATCTATATTAGAACCAAACGCAGCTTTTATGGCATCGTATGTAGGTGTAGTTGAGGGAGTATTATCAGTTTTACTACAACTTAAAAATACAAAAATGGAAAGGGTAAGCGTACTTATTACGAGGATAGACTTTTTCATACAGTAGTTTTATGTTTCAGTTTTTGTAGGACTTTAGTTTTTAAAAAAGGTTTAAAGGGCTTATATTCTGTTTTGCTAAAAAAGTTTGTTTTTCTCCTCAACAAGTAAATACTATAAAGTAAACTCAGTAAAAATGCTTAGAAAATAATGCCATTTTAATGAAAATATAATTTCTAGCGAAAATTTTTAGCCGTTTTGGTCTAATTTATTTTATTAAACGCCATTTTTTAAACAATCCTTCGGTAATGGTCAAAATTTTTCTTTTTATTGAAAAATTTTTCCACGCTGTGATTTAAACTCACTGCTTTTAAAGAGTAGCAGTTTAAACATTATTGTATGATACCTTAAAAGCTACCTATAAGTTAATAATTCTTTTTTACCTCAAAACAAACCTTCTTTAAACTAGCCCTTGCAGCACTTTTCTCAAAGCCTCAATCACTTCCTTCAATCCGCTTATATTTTGCCCACCGGCAGTTGCAAGATTTTTCTGTCCGCCCCCGCCGCCTTGTATAAGTGTGCTTACTTTTTCTTTAATAAATTTTGTCGCATCTAGGTTTTTTGCAACCACCACTGTATCACTTATGCCAATGGCTACATATGCCTTGCCACCAATATTTGCTCCAAGCACAATTACAGCATCATTCAAATGAGTTCTTAAGTCGTTACATAATTTTTTTAGCGCATCAGGATTATTTACTTCTATAATGTCTGCAACGAACGTTAAGTTGTTTATAATTTCATCTTTCTTCAATAACTCTTGACGAATTACTACCAATTGCCTAGCCTCCAATGAATCTATATGTTTAGCAAGTGTACTGTTTTCCGCTTGCAAGTTTTCAATAGCTTTGTTTACATCTTTTGGGTTTTTTAAAGCCGCCTTTATTGCAGCTATTTCAGCAAATGCATTGTTTATCAATTGTTCTGCGGCTTCGCCACTCACAGCCTCTATCCTTCTTACCCCTGCTGCTACAGCAGCTTCGGATTGTATTTTAAAGAAACCAATTTCGCCAGTATTGCCTACATGTGTACCACCGCAAAGCTCTATAGAATAACTAGGGTCAATAGTAACTACTCGAACTGTGTCGCCATATTTTTCGCCAAACAATGCCATAGCGCCAGTTTTCATAGCATCATCTTTGCTCATGTTTTTTATAACTACCGGAATATTTTCTCGTATTTTTTGGTTCACTATTTTTTCTAGGTTGGCTATTTCTTCATCAGTCATCTTTGCAAAATGCGAAAAATCGAAACGCAAATATTCATCATTTACCAAACTACCTTTTTGGGCAACATGTGTACCAAGCACATTGCGTAATGCAGCGTGCATAAGATGTGTAACGCTGTGGTGTACGGTAATTTTTTGTCTCTTTGATGCATCTACCGTTGCTATTACTTCGCCAGATAAATTTGCAGGTATGGTTTCTGCAAAATGAATAATCAAATCATTTTCTTTTTTGGTATCAATAATTGCTAACTGCGTACCGCCAACTGTCAACTGACCCTTATCCCCAACCTGCCCGCCACTCTCTGCATAAAAAGGTGTAAGCGCAAGCACCAATTGATACAATTCTTTTCCTTTACCAGTTACTTTTCTATATTTTAAAATACGTGTTTTTGTTTCCAATCTATCATAGCCTACAAAACTCACACTTCCTTCTTGTAGTACTTGCCAGTCTTCTGTATCCATTGCTGTTGCTGCTCTAGAGCGGTTCTTTTGTTCTAGCAAGGCTTTGTTAAAACCTGCATCGTCTACCGTTAAATTGTTTTCTTGTGCAATCAATCTTGTTAAGTCAATTGGAAAACCAAAAGTATCTAACAATTCAAATGCTGCATCACCATTTATTACGCCAGCATTTTTTGATGCAACAATCATATCGTCCATTTTTTTCAAACCTTTATCCAATGTTCTTAAAAAAGCATCTTCTTCTTCTTTCACCACTTTGGTTACAAAGTCCAGTTGTTGTATTAACTCAGGAAAAACATTTTCAAATTGTGCAGCAAGTGTGGGTAGTAATTGATGCATTAACGGCTGCTTGTAATCTAAGTAGGAATAATAGTATCTTACTGCCCTGCGTAGTATGCGGCGTATAACATAACCTGCGCCTGTGTTTGACGGTAATTGTCCATCGGCAATTGTAAAAGATATTGCTCTTATATGGTCTGCTAATACTCGGAACGCTACACTTTCTTTATCATCACCCGCTGTATATTTTTTTCCAGTAATTTCTTCTACCTTATTTATTGTGCCAGAAAAAACATCTGTATCATAATTGCTTTGTTTTTTTT
>JANMFB010000375.1:0-2821 GCA_031377605.1 Ferruginibacter sp. | reverse complement strand
GTACAAATTTATATTGATGGAAAACCAAGCCCACTTAGCGGTGCAGATTTAGCTGCTTATTTAAAATCTTTACAATCTTCGCAGATAGATGCCATAGAACTTATTACTAACCCATCAGCGAAATATGAGGCTGCTGGCAATGCAGGTATTATAAATATCAAATTAAAAAAGAATAAATCTTTGGGTACAAATGGTAGTGTAAATGCAGGATATGGTATTGGCACTTATGGTAAATACAATACAGGTCTTAATTTAAACCACCGCAATAAAAAGATCAATACATTTGGCAGCTATAATTTTAGCCACAATCTAGGCTTAGTAGATATTAAATTCGATAGAAAAATTGGTGACACTTCGTTTAGTCAAGTAACTAGAATAAATCCTAAAAATACCAACAATGGTTTTAAAACAGGCTTAGATTATTTTATTAATAAAAAAAGTACTTTGGGCTTTTTGGTAAATGGAAATATTAATAACAATGATGTAAGCAATTACAGCCAAACATTGATAAGCAATAGATCTACAAACAGTGTAGCAAAACAATTAATTGCAGATAATAGTACAGACGGACAAAGAAATAATATAAATTTTAATACCAATTATAAATATACAGATGCTACAGGTCGTGATTTTAGTATAGATGGAGATTATGGTTTTTATAGGCTTAGAAGTAATCAATTACAACCAAATTATTATTATGATCCAGCAGGAAATATAAAAACAAGTGAGGCCGTTTACAATTTTATAGCACCTACCAATATTGATATTTTTGCACTAAAAACAGATTACGAACAAAATTTCAAAAAGGGCAAATTGGGTTTTGGTGGTAAAGTATCATTTGTGAAAACAAACAATCATTTTGAACGATATACTGTACTACCAACAGGTAAACAATTTGATGTAGCAAGAAGCAATGATTTTGATTACACAGAAAACGTAAATGCGCTTTATGCAAACTACAATAAACAACTAAAGGGCAAAGTGTTTCAATTGGGAGTACGTATGGAAAACACCGTATCTGATGGTAGTACTTATGCGCTTAATTCAGATGCAAGTGTAAATAAAGCCAGCAAGATTTCATTTAAAAGAAATTATGTTGATTTCTTCCCTAGCGCATCTATTACCTTCAATAAAAACCCAATGAAACAGTGGAGTTTTGCTTACAGCAGAAGAATTGATAGACCTGCTTATCAAGATCTAAATCCGTTTGAGTTTAAATTAGATGAATATACTTTTCAAAAAGGAAATACTAGTTTACGACCTCAATATACCAACATCGTGAGTGTAACCAATGTTTACAAATACAAACTTACAAGCAAACTTAGCTATAGTCATGTAAAAGATATTTTTACACAGTTGTCAGACACTACGGAAAAAAGTAAAAGTTTTATGACCAAAAAGAATTTGGCTACACAAGATATCGTAAGCTTAAATGTGAGTTATCCGTTTCAAAAAAAGTGGTATAGTGCGTTTATAAATGTAAATAGTTTCTATGCTATTTATCAAGCAGATTTTGGAGGTGGTGATAGAAAGATAAAATTGAATGTAGCTACATTAAGTTTGTTTATGCAAAATACATTTAAACTTGGCAAAGGGTGGAATGCAGAACTGAGTGGCTTTTACAACTCTCCGAGTGTATGGCAAGGCACCTTTAGAACAAAAACTTTGTGGAGTGCAGATGGTGGCTTTAGTAAGCCAATATTAAAAGGAAAAGGTAATTTTAAAGCATCGGTATCAGATATGTTTAAAACATTGAGGTGGAGAGGAAACGTAGATTTTGCAAGCCAATCAACTACTGCATCGGGATATGGAGAGAGCCGCCAATTTAAACTAAACTTTACTTACCGCTTTGGTAGCAATCAAGTAAAAGCATCTCGCAATAGAAACAGTGCAGCAGACGATGAAAGCAAGAGAACGCAAGCTGGTGGTAATGGTTTTGGAGGTTAACTTAAATGAATAGATTTTTAAAAGCCTGTCAATGAAAATTGATGGGCTTTTACATTTTGAAAATTAGGCAATAAGATATCATAACGCCGTAGAAAAATATATTGTATTTTACAAAACACATCGTAGCTTTAAACTAAAGAACAAATTTAGTACATGAAATTAATTACTTATAAAACGGAATACTCAGGGCCTCGATTGGGCTTTATTTATGAAAATCAAATTGTGGATATGCAACACTTTGGGGAAACAGTAAATTTCCCCCTTCCTGCTACCATGCTAGATTTGATTGATATGGGAATAGACTTTATTCCAAAAATAGAAGCATTGATAGCAAAAACAGATTTTAAAACTATGGCTTCAATTATTCACACCTATGAGGAAATAACAATTCTTGCGCCTATTCCAAAGCTACGTAAAAACATCATTGGCATTGGTTTAAACTATACAGAACATGTAGCAGAAAGTGCAAGAACATTAGATACTGCAAATGAGTTACCACAAAAACCTGTAATTTTTTCTAAGCCACCTACAGCTGTTACTGCTACAAATACAGATATTATTTTAAACACAAAACTTACAAAGCAATTAGATTGGGAAGTAGAACTAGCGGTAGTCATAGGCAAGAAAGCAAAATATGTTGCAAAAGAAAATGCTATGGATTATGTTTTTGGGTATACCATCATCAATGATATTTCTGCAAGAGATTGCCGCCGTTCTGGCCAATGGATCGTATCTAAAGGACAAGACACATTCGCACCAATGGGACCAATATTGGTAACAAAAGATGAAATAGAAAATCCGCATAATTTAAATTTATCGCTTACAGTAAACGGTGTAGAAAAACAAAATTCTAACACAAAGTTTTTGCTTTTCA
>JANMFB010000372.1:0-8392 GCA_031377605.1 Ferruginibacter sp. | reverse complement strand
ACGAAATTCATCTCCGTGCCCAGCAAGACCGGCGAATTGAACATTGGAAGATTCGGCAGGCTGTTTTAGAGATACTGCTTACGTAAATGTAATCGTAAAAACATTGCCAACTGTAGATGCAGGACCTGATAGAGGTTATCCTTATTTGAGTCCGTTTACCATAAATCCTCTTTATAGTAGCAATGCCATTTCATATAGTTGGTCTCCAATTGGCACTTTGGATTGTACAACTTGTACTTCGCCAAATGGTATAGCTGATGATGCCAGAACATATACCATAAAAGTAACGAGCGATAGTGGCTGTGTGGCTTCTGATGATATAAAAATCTATGTGGAATGTAAATATGCCAATATCTATGTGCCTTCAGCTTTTACGCCAAACAAAGATGGCAAAAACGATATATTTAGACCAATAACAAGAGGTATTAAAACTATTACTAAGTTTATAGTTTTTAATAGGTATGGTCAAATACTGTTTGAAGCAAAAGATTTTATACCAAATGTGAGCAATATTGGTTGGAATGGGAAAGTTAATGGAGAGAACCAACCCCCACAGACATATGTATTTTTGCTGAGTGCGATATGTGATTCTGGAGAAATAGTTGAGAAAAAAGATGCATTTATACTCATTAGATAATCTACCATTTAACGGTTTAGTAAAATTTCTATAGAGACGTAAAAATACTTATTAAGAAAAGGTTTATATTTACGTTTCCAAATTATGATACAAAATTTAACTGAGCCTATAAAAGTCATCATTGCAGATGATCATGTACTTTACAGAGCTGGTGTAAAAGCAGCATTGAGCCAGAAAACAGACATCAAAATTATTGCAGAAGCAGACAATGGTATGCATTTGCTACACTTACTAAAAACTACTCCAGCAGACGTAATTTTACTTGATATACAAATGCCCGTAATGAGTGGTATAGAGGCATTGCCTGAAATAAAAAAGATATCTCCCAATACTAAAATAATTATGCTAACTATGTTAGATGACCATAGCATGATTACAAAACTTATGGAAATTGGCGCCAACAGCTATTTATCAAAAACGAGCGATAGTGAGGTAATATATGAAGCGATAAAAACATGTTATAGCGATGAATATTATTTTAATGCTATGACAAACCAGGCTTTGCTTTCTAATTTAAAACAGAAAAACGCCGTTCCTCCCCAGTTTCTCGGAGCCTCTACAGATATGCAATTGAATGATAAAGAAACAACTATTCTACGTTTAATGTGTGAGGAAAAAAGCACAAAAGAAATTGCAGATATAGTTGAATTAAGCCCAAGAACAGTAGAAGCATTGAGAGATAAACTAAAAGTAAAAACTGGTGCAAGAACAACAGCAGGGCTTATCTTATATGCCGTAAAGCATAAAATAATAGAAGAAATATAAGTACATAATATTTTGTAATAACTAATTTTAATCTTCCTATTATGGAAGATTTTTTATTTAAAAAATTTGATGAAATATATAAACTATAACGGAAAAATAGTAGAAGAAGACACCTTAATTGTTCCTGCACAAAACCGGGGCCTCAGATATGGTGATGGTGTTTTTGAAACTATAAAATTAAAAAATGGAAAACTCATTTTAGCAGAAGAACATTTTGAACGCCTATGGAAAGGAATGGAAATGCTACAATTTAATATTGGTAAAATTTTTACTAAAGCAAAGCTTATTGAAGAAGTTACCCAATTGGCAAAGAAAAATAATTTAATTACTGCAAGAATTAGACTTACAATAATAAGAGGTAATGGAGGAATATATGATGTAAAAAATCATATGCCTAATTATATTATAGAGGCAATAGAGCTGCCAGAAGGTAATGGGGAATTAAATAGCAATGGTTTACAGCTTTGCATTTATAATGCTGCAAAAAAAAATATTGATTCATTTAGCAATTTAAAAACGAATAATTATTTACCTTATTTTATGGGAGCACTATTTGCAAAAGAAAATCATTGCAATGATGCTTTAATAGTAAATGCTGAAGGCAATATATGCGACACAACCATCGCTAATATTTTTTATATAAAAGATGAAGCTATTTTCACCCCTGCACTCAGCCAAGGCTGTGTAGCAGGCGTAATGCGTAAATGGCTAATAGAAAAAATACAATCACTAGGTTTTGCCGTAAATGAAACAACTATTACAAAAGAAGATTTACTTGGTGCAGATGAAGTTTTTTTGAGTAATTCTATTTACAATATTAGATGGGTCGGTAGTTTGGAAGAAACGTCATACACTAATAATAGTATTTATAAAATTGTAGATCAATTGCTAAGAAAAGAAAACGAAGTGTTCGGCTAAGATTTATATGAAAATTATTTTGTTGTAATTGTAGAGTCGTAAGAAAAAAAAGAATCATGAAAATAAATATATTTTGGTTTAGAAGAGATTTAAGATTGGTAGATAATACAGCACTCTTTCATGCCCTGCAAAGTGAATACCCTTTACTTCCAATTTTTATTTTTGATAAAGAAATTTTAGACAAACTTGAGAATAAAGCCGATGCAAGAGTCCAATTCATTCACAATTGTATCACTGAAATACAATCCAAATTATTGGAAATAGGTAGTTCTTTGGAGGTGCTTCATGCCAAGCCTGAACAAGCTTTTAAGACCTTACTTTCAAAATACGACATAGCAAATGTATACACCAATGCTGACTACGAAATGTACGCAAGAGATAGAGATGAAAGCATTGATATGTTATTAAAAAAATATGGCACTTCATTAATAAAATACAAAGACCATGTTATTTTTGAAAAAGATGAAGTAGTAAAGGATGATGGTAAACCATACACCGTTTTTACTCCGTATAGTAGAAAATGGAAAGCAAGGTTAACGGAAAATGATCTAGGTGTTTTTGATACAGAAAAATATTTTAATACCTTTTTTAAAATAACATCAAACAAAATACCATTACTTCAAGAAATGGGATTTGAAGAAACCCTTGTCGCATATCCATCAAAAATAGTAGAGGCAGAACTTATAAAAAAATATGCCACCCAAAGAGATATTCCTAGCATAGCAGGTACATCACATCTTGGGCTACACTTGCGTTTTGGCACAGTAAGTATTCGTAGGCTTGCAAAATATTCTCTCAACTTATCAGAGACTTTTTTAAATGAATTAATCTGGAGAGATTTTTACCAAACAATAATTTGGCATTTTCCGCATGTATGCAATGGCAAGGCTTTTAAACCCCAATACGATAATATTGTATGGAGGAATGACGCTATAGCTTTTCAAAAATGGTGCGATGGCCAAACTGGCTATCCTATTGTAGATGCAGGAATGCGAGAATTGAATACTACAGGTTTTATGCACAATAGGGTACGAATGATTGTAGCTTCTTTTTTATGCAAACACCTTCTACTAGATTGGCGATTAGGCGAAGCATATTTTGCAGAAAAATTATTGGACTTTGATTTTGCAGCTAACAATGGTGGGTGGCAATGGGCTGCAGGAAGTGGTTGCGATGCTGCGCCTTATTTCCGCATTTTTAATCCATACTTACAAACCAAAAAATTCGATCCTGCTTTAAAATATATCAAGAAGTGGGTACCTGAGTCTGAATCTATAAATTACCCAAAGCCAATAGTGGAACATACGTTTGCTAGAGATAGGTGTTTGAAAGTTTATAAAGAGGGGCTAGACTCAATCAAAAATTAAAATTACGAATTAAAAAAATTGGATTATTTACCCTCTGCCCAGTAAATTTATAACGACCGTACATTTGTAATAATCCAATTGCATTGGCCAAAACAACTACTATAGCGGCATTACACCGAAAGTAAATTGGACTACATATCCATATAATTGGCCTTATTGCGCAGCTATCTCTAGCAATTTATTCACTGCTGCTTTTCCATCTAAACCCAAGTCTAAAGAATATTTATTTACATACAAATCAATATGCATTCTCATTACATCTTGACTCATTTCTTGCGCATTATTTATTATATAATCATTTAAATCAGGATAATTTTTATTAGCAAATTCTATGCTTTGTTTTATCAATAAATTTACTTGAGTTTGAATTTGTGGTTGCATCGTTTTTTTGATAACAATACCACCCAATGGAATTGGGAAGCCTGTTGTCTTTTCCCAGTAGTCTCCTAGGTCTATTATTTTCACCAACCCTTTATCTTGATAGGTAAATCTGTTTTCATGAATAATAACACCGAGCCCTTTCCCCGCTTTTACAAAATTTTCTATTTCATCGTAACGCAAAAAAATTTTATTTTTTGCATTAGGGTAAGCAAGTGAAAACAATAAATGAGCTGTTGTATTTTTACCAGGTATTGCAATTACATTTTCTTCAATATTACTATTATCGGTTAACCGATTTGTAATTAGTAGTGGACCCACGCCTCTTCCCAAAGCACTTCCGCTATCAAGTAAATTATAAGAATCTAATACCAATGGCCACACTCCATAGCTTAACTTTGTAATGGGTAATTTACCGGCAATAGCCCATTCATTAAGGGTTTGTACATCTTCCAATACTTGTTCAAATTGAAGATTTCCAGTATCTATTTTATTGTTTACCATGGCATCAAAAATGAAAGTATCATTCGGGCATGGCGAAAATCCTATTTGTATAATTTGTTTATTCATTACATAAATATATTTCTAAACTGCTGAATTTTTTAAACTTCCAAACCAACTAAACCTTCTACAATCATTTTCAAATTCACATTTAAACTCTTTATAGCTTCATTCATTTTCCAATTCGTTTTTATACGTTCTCCTACAAAATTACTAATACTTCTGATTTGTAAAAAGGGAATCCCTTCGTTGATACACACATAATGGAATGCAGCTCCTTCCATACTTTCAATATCTGCATCAAATTTATTTTTATACAAATCTATTGTAGCATCACTATCAGAAACTGTATTTACAGTAATACTATTTGCTAGTAGTATGGTATTTTCTTTTATAGTTTCATTAAGCAGCCATCCATTTACATACGGTGCTTTATTTTTATCCGCAAATCCAGCATCAAACAAAGTTTTAAAGTTCCCTTTTTCGAAAATTCCAACATCTGCAAAAACATCTTGTTTTACAATAAAAGTTTCTCCTAGTGGAAAAGCATTTTTAAAAGTACCAGCTATACCTGCTTGTATTACAAAATCGAATGTAGTAGTTTGTAATTTTTTTGTGAGTGCATACATACAAGCAGGAGCACCAACACCTGTAATCAAAACATCTGCTATTCTATTATCTACTAAATATGGAGCAATTTCAAATTCAGTGGCAGAAACTATTAAAATTTTCATAGACTTTTGTTAATGATTGTAAACTTTTTAATATATGATTCAATTTTAGAAAATCAGATTATTAAGCTTGCCCTACAAAGTTACTCGCTTGTACTTTACTTTCTTAAAAAATTGCCACTACCTTTGTAAAGAAATTTTTTGGAACATGGTATATATAACGAGGATAGAACATTTTAATGCAGCTCACAAACTTTTTAACCCAAATTGGAGTAGGGAGAAGAATGAAGAAATTTTTGGTAAATGTGCAAACGAAAATTGGCATGGACATAATTTTAATCTACACGTGACAGTAAAGGGCGTACCTGATGAAGCAACTGGTTTTGTATTTGATGCAAAAAAATTGAGTGTCATCATAAAAGAAAATGTAATTGATTTGCTAGATCATAAAAATTTGAATGTAGAAGTTCCTTTTATGAAAGATAAATTATGTTCTATAGAAAATTTGGTGATTGGTATTTGGAATCAGTTGACTCCTCATATGCCTGATAGTGCAACTTTGCATGCTTTAAAGTTGTATGAAACCGATAGGATTTATGTGGAGTATTTTGGTGAATAGTTTAAAAATAAACCTCTAGTGGTTTTTACACGTATATAAAAATAAAAAAATTACATGTCTGCAGCTTCAAATAGAGTTTCCGTTTTTAGAAAAGAGCATTTTAATGCTGCTCATAGGCTACATAATCCTGCCTGGGACGATGCAAAAAACAATGTTGTATTTGGGAAATGTAATAATCCCAACTACCATGGTCATAATTATGATCTGATAGTGCAAGTAATAGGAGAACCTGCTTCAGATACAGGTTATGTGATGGACACTAAAGTATTAAGTGATATCATAAAAAAAGAAATAATAGAAAGATTTGATCATAAAAATTTAAACGAAGATTGTGTAGAATTTACTGGCTTAAATCCAACAGCTGAAAATATCGTAATTGTTATTTACAATCTGCTTAGACCGATGCTTAATTCAGCATTAGAACTCAAATTGAGGTTATATGAAACAGAAAGGAATTTTGTAGAATACCCAGTTTAATAAATAAAGTTTTATAATTAATAACAAGATAATGGCTTATAAAAGAATAGAAACATACGACGAAGATGTTACGAGTGGTTTAATGCATCATTACAAAGAGAACTTAAAATTACTCGGAGAAGACCCTGAAAGAGAGGGTCTTTTAAAAACTCCTGAGCGTATTGCTAAGGCAATGCAGTTCATCACTCAAGGATATTCCTTGGATGCAAAAGCAATTTTGGAATCTGCAAAGTTTCATGAAGATGTAAATGAAATGGTGGTTGTGAAAAATATTGAGTTATATAGTATGTGTGAACACCATATGCTTCCTTTTTATGGAAAAGCCCACGTTGCGTATACTCCAAATGGTTATATTACAGGGCTTAGTAAAATTGCTAGAGTAGTAGATGTATATGCACGAAGGTTGCAGGTGCAAGAAAGGCTTACTCACCAAATATTAGATGTAATTAAAGAAACTTTGAATCCCCATGGCGTTGCAGTAGTAATAGAAGCGTCTCATTTATGTATGATGATGCGTGGTGTAGGTAAGCAAAATTCAGTTACAACGACTTCCGCATTTTGTGGCTCATTTGAAGATTATAAGACAAGAAATGAATTTTTAAAGCTAATTACCGCAAATTTGCATTAATATTGTACTTGATTGATTAAATATAGTCTCCTGTTAGTTTATGCCCCATAAATTAGCAGGGGACTTTTTTATGAAATAATGCTTAAAACAACTGCTGCAAAATTCTAATACAGCAACTTTTATAGCCAAAATCATTTGATAAAACGCAGGAATATAGGGTATCAGATAGATTAATTGTAAAAAGGAGTGATTATAATATAAAATTCTTCTTATTTTTATCGGATATACCTTTACTAAAAATCCTACAATGAAACATGCATTCATCTTCCCCGGCCAAGGCGCTCAGTTTAGCGGCATGGGCAAAAATTTATACGATACCAATGAATCTGCAAAAATATTATTTGAAGAGGCCAATGATATTTTAGGATTTCGCATAAGCGATACTATGTTTACAGGTTCAGATGAAGATTTAAGACAAACAAATATTACTCAGCCAGCAATTTTCATTCACTCAGTTGCTGCATTTAAAAATATTAGCAATGCAAAACCTGATATGGTTGCAGGGCACTCACTCGGAGAGTTTTCGGCTTTGGTTGCAAATGGAGCATTAGCGTTTGCAGACGCTTTAAGATTGGTTGCAATACGTGCAAGCGCAATGCAAAAAGCTTGCGAATCAAACCCCGGCACTATGGCCGCCGTATTAAATTTAGCTAATGAAAAAGTGGAGGAAATTTGTAGCGCAATACAAAAAGAAAGTGGCGAAATTGTAGTAGCTGCAAATTACAATTGCCCGGGGCAGTTAGTTATCAGCGGTACCGTAAAAGGTATAGAAATAGCTTGTGAAAAAATGAAAGAAGCCGGAGCAAAAAGAGCTTTGGTACTGCCTGTTGGTGGGGCGTTTCATTCTCCCCTAATGGCACCTGCTAGGGAAGAATTAGCTGCAGCAATAAACAACACTACATTCCATAGCCCAAGTTGCCCTGTTTACCAAAACGTAGCAGCAGCAGCTATTACACATGCTATTCAAATAAAAGAAAATTTAATAGCGCAACTTACTAGCCCTGTAAAATGGACCCAATGCGTGGAAGCAATGATTGCAGATGGAGCAACAAATTTTACAGAATGTGGCCCAGGTAAAGTACTACAAGGATTGGTAGGGAAGATTAATAAGGAAATGATTGCAGAGTCAATAAATTAATTTGAAAATTCCTCAATGAAAACATTGAAGTCTTAAATTAAATTGAAGTGTTAATATATCTGTTATAAAAGAGGCAACGTTTTTAATTGATAACGTTGCATCTTTTCATTGAGGAATTTTCAACTTTAAAGCAATTAATAAAGAAAGGCTGCGTCACAATAGCGAGGGCACTGTAAAAGTTCTCTTAGAAAAAGTCGAGTCAATAATCTTGATAGAAAAACAAAATAAGCAACGTTAGAGTAGCTTATTTGATTTTAAAACTTTTAAGTTTAAAAATACAGCAAAGAAAATGG
>JANMFB010000371.1:0-10206 GCA_031377605.1 Ferruginibacter sp. | reverse complement strand
GTTGCAACAAAACCCTACCATCATTACAGATGTTGCTCACAATAAAGATGGCATTACACAATTGCTTTATCAATTAGAAAAAAATTATTTAAATGCTAATATTCATTTTGTTCTGGGCTTTGTAAAAGATAAAGATGTAGACAGTGTTTTAGCACTATTCCCCAAACATGCTTTTTTTTATTTTACCAATGCACATATACCAAGAGCTTTACCATTTGAAGAATTAAAGGATAAAGCAAACGTACAAGGGTTAAATGGAATAGGATTCGACGATGTGAATGACGCAATTAATTCAGCAAAGGTGAATGCTAAAAAAGAAGATGTAATAATGATTTGCGGCAGCTTTTTTGTAATAGCAGAGATGAAGGATTAATTCCCAATTTTAGTAGTTTATTATTTTATTGATTCTCCACCACGTCTTTTCCCTCCATCTTACCACGCTTATATATAATTAATCCATTCAAGAAATTTCTTAAAATTTGATCTTGGGCTTCCACATATCCGGGATGATCGGGGCTACGAAACAAATCTCCCAATGCACCTCTGCTAATGTGAAAATCTACGAGTGCTAATATTTCAATAATATCATCATTGCGTAGCGAAAGAGCAACTCGTAGTTTTTTTAGTATATCGTTATTGTCCATAAGTCAAAGTTTTAAGTTGTAAGTTTTAATTAAAAAGTTTTATATAGTTTCTAAAAGTTCAACAATTTATTGAAAGCCAAAACTTACTACTTATTACTTAAAACTTACCACGGTCCTACAATTCAAATCCATCCAAAATCGTAGCTCCTTTTTTTATAACTACAATTCCATCTTTTATAGTGTAGAGAGAATGATCAGAGTCAGGTAAATTTGGACCACCTTGTATTTTTACATTATCGCCTATTCTACAATCTTTATCTGTAATTACATTTTTGAGTTCGCAATTATCTCCAATGCCTACTTTAGGTATTCCCTTTCCAAGATTGTAAGCAATTTCTTCTATTGTTTCATAAAAATCATTTCCCATAATATAGCAACTTTCTAATACTGACCCTGCTCCTACTCTACTCCTAATACCAATTACAGAATTTGTTATAGACTTTGCATGTATGATACATCCCTCTGCAAATAATGATGAAGTAATAGTAGTACCACTAATTTTTGCTGGTGGTAACATTCTTGCACGACTAAAGATCATCCGTTCTTTATCAAACAAATTAAAAGGTGGAATTTCTAAAGTAAGCGCAAGGTTTGCTTCAAAGAAAGAATAAATATTTCCAATATCGGTCCAGTATCCGCCATATTGGTAACTAATTACTTTATAATTATCAATAGCGCCAGGTATAATTTCTTTACCAAAATCAGTTGCATCTTTTTTCTCATCAAGCAATAAGTCAAATAAAAGTTGTCTATTGAAAATATAAATACCCATTGATGCTAAATAATTTCTTCCGGCAGCTTGCATGTTAGCTCCGGTATCACTCACCCAGTTTGGCAATAATTCTGAAGCAGGCTTTTCTATGAATGAAGTAATAACAGCATTCTCATCGGCTTTTAGCAACCCAAATTCTGTAGCTTCTCTTGCTTCTACTGGAATGGTAGCAATAGTAATATCAGCTCCTGCTTTTACATGATTGTCTATCATTTCTGTAAGATCCATTTGGTACAACTGGTCACCACTTAATATGAGCACATAATCAAAATTATTTTTTTGAATATGCTTTAATGATTGTCTAACAGCATCGGCAGTTCCCTGAAACCAACCTGGGCTATCCGGAGTTTGTTCGGCAGCAAGTATATCTACAAAACCAGTACTAAAACCACTAAACTGATAGGTATTTTTTATATGCTTATTAAGTGATGCGGAATTATATTGCGTAAGTACAAACATTCTGTTGATACCATTATTTATACAATTAGAAATTGGAATATCAACCAATCTATATTTTCCAGCAATGGGAACGGCTGGCTTACTTCTTGTAGCAGTTAATGGATACAATCTGCTTCCTGCACCGCCTCCTAAAATTACTGATACTACTTGTTTGCTATTCATATTTTATTTATTTATAAAAGTGATGTATATAATTTTAAATATTGCTCTGCACTTTGTTTCCAACTATTGTCTATTTCCATCATTCTTTTCCTTATCTCCTTCATTTTCTTTTTATCATCAAATAATTCAATAGCTCTTTGTATTGCAATATCTATATCCGTTAATGAAGCATAATCAAAGCAAAGACCGTAGCCCTTTTCTTCACTGATATCTTTTACAGTATCTTTTAATCCTCCTGTTCTTCTCACCATAGGTATTGTGCCATAGCGCATAGCATAAAGTTGATTAAGGCCGCACGGTTCTACCCTGCTTGGCATTAGTAAAAAATCTGCTCCAGCATACATTAAGTGACTCAGTTTTTCATTGTATGTAATTTGGGTATTGTAATATCCTACAAATTTAGATTCCAAAGAAACAAGTGCTTCTTGCACAGTAGGGTCACCATTGCCCAATATTAAAAAATTCAATTTCCCTTTATAACTATTCAGCGCATTGTTAATAGCTGCTGGTAAAAGATCGGCTGCTTTTTCTTCTACCAATCTACCAATAAAAACAATTAATGGAAGTTTATTATCTAAATTAAAATCATCACATAATTTTTTCTTATTTAATGCTTTTCCTTCTGAAAAATCTTTTATAGAAAAATTATCCATTATATAAGTATCCAATTCAGGATTCCATACTTTATAATCAATTCCATTTATAATGCCGGAGCATTTTGCATATTCAGCTCTAAACAATGATTCTAGACCATTGGCCTCTTGCATTAATTCTTGCATATAGCCAGGGCTTACAGTATTTACCCTATCTGCACACTTGATAGCACAAGCAAGCGGGTTTACCATATTGTCCCAATCTAACATGCCCCATCTCCAAGTATTCCACGCAGGCATGTATGCTGCTTTATCCCATGGCATCCAACCCTGGTATTGTGCATTGTGTATGGTAAGTACTGTCGGTATTGATTTTAGTTTTTGGTAAGCGAAGCACTCTTGTAGCATAAAGGGAATAAGCCCTGCATGGTGGTCATGCACATGAATAATATCGGGATTGTGTTCCCATTTGTTTACCCATTCTAATGTTGCTATTTGAAAAGCTGTGAAGCGTTCCGTATCATCATCATATCCATACACTGTTTCTCTATCCAATAGACCATTAATATCTATAAGGTATAAATCGAAACCAAGTTTGTTGCTACTTTCTTTTATAACAGTAAATTCAAAATGCATCCTTTGCATATCAAATGCACCCTTATGTACTACTTCCCACTCGTTCTCATACAAAAATTTTGTTCTGTACATAGGTAATACAACCTTTGCAATGTGTCCTTGCGTTTGCTGGTACTTAGGCAAAGTACCTACTACATCTGCAAGCCCTCCTACTTTTGCCATTGGATAACACTCTGCACTTACATGAATTATCTCCATTCTTAAAAAAATATTTTGTACAATTTATGAAGTAAATGTTACAAAGTATAAAATCTTGAAAAAAAAATATTGTTATTTATAAATTTAAAAAAAATTTTACGATGATGAATATTTATACTACTTTCAGTCACTAAAATAAACTAACGATATGCCAACAATGCAAACAGATACGATAGATTCGAAAACGATTTCGGGAAATTTCATACCTACGAATTATGGAGCACTGAGTACATTGGTTACAGTATTTTTCTTTTGGGGCTTTATAGCCGCAGGTAATAGTGTATTCATTCCATTTTGTAAACACAAATTTGCCTTAGATCAATTTCAAAGCCAGTTGGTAGATACCGCTTTTTATTTTGCATATTTTATTGGAGCGCTAGTGATTTTTGCTATAGGCGCTCTCCGAGGAAGTGATCCCGTAGCAAAATGGGGTTACAAAAAAGGAATTGTTTATGGTTTGCTATTTTCAGCCTTTGGCGCAGCTGTAATGATATTAGCAGTAAACCTGGGTACTTTTCCTGGTATGCTTGCAGGTTTATTTATTGTTGCACTTGGCTTCTCCTTGCAGCAAACAGCTGCACAACCATTCGCCATTGCATTGGGAGATCCATCTACAGGCACTAGCCGTGTAACACTTGGTGGTGCTATTAATTCATTTGGAACTACAATTGGACCATTGGTAGTAGGTATAGCTTTATTTGGAACTACTGCTGCAATTACTGATGAAAAAATTGCAAGTTTAAGCCTTAGTAAAGTAATATTATTATATAGTTGTGTTGGCGCATTATTTATTGCAGCAGCAGTAATGTTTTATACATCTAAAAAAGTACCAAATGGGGTAACTATAGAAAAAACAGAATCTGCAAATAAAGCATTGAGTATGCTTCTTATTATGACCGGTTTACTAGCTGTAATGTTTGTTCCTATTTTTAGAAGTTATATTGGAATATCAGACACTATTTCAGAAGTAGAAAAACATGCACTTGAATCATATAGACTAAAATGGCTAATTGGAGCATTTGCAGTGATAATTTTAGGATTAGTTTTTTCCAATGTTGCAGCAAAAAAAGATTCCAATGGTTGGGGTGCTATGAAATATCCACAATTGTTATTGGGTATGTTGGCAATTTTTTTCTATGTAGGGGTAGAAGTTACGGTTGGTAGTAATCTTACAGAACTATTAAAGCACGAGGGTTTTGGTAAATTATCTTCATCAGAAGCTACTCCATATGTAGCTATGTATTGGGGAAGTCTAATGATAGGCAGATGGGCAGGTGCTGTTGGAGCATTTGGTTTTAGTACACAAAAAAGAATACTTTTACAGTTCATTGTTCCTTTTATTGCATTTGCAATATTAATAGCTGTAAACAGTGCTTTTGGCTACGATATGCAAAAAATATATTGGTATGTAGCTTGTGTAGTAATACAAGTAGGAGCTTTTTTTATAAGTAATAATAAACCTGCGAGAACATTATTGATATTCTCTTTACTTGGAGTTGCAGCAATGGTTATAGGTACACTTACTACAGGTACTACATCTATTTACGCTTTCTTAAGCGGTGGTCTTGCATGTTCTATTATGTGGCCATGCATTTTCAGTTTGTCTGTTGCAGGCTTAGGAAAATATACAACCCAAGGCTCAGCATTTTTAATTATGATGATATTGGGTGGTGGTATCATTCCACCTATACAAGGTAAAGTAGCAGATTACTTGCAAGCAGGTTCTAGTATTGATGGCTATGGTATTCATGCTTCTTATTGGATAGCTGCTGCTTGCTATGCATATTTGGCTTTCTTTGCGTTTGCCGTAAAAGGAATTTTGAGCAAGCAAGGAATAGATTACGATGCGGAGGTAGCATCAAGTGGACATTAATATTTTTCAAGAAAAAGATTATAATTTAAGATGAAAGAATTCGCAATTGGGATAGATGTGGGTGGCACAACTACAAAGTTTGGAATAGTTGATTTAAATGGGAATATTCTTGCGCAAGATAGAATATCATCTGTAGCGCACGAAGAAGTAGATGAATTTATAGACGACCTTTATGATAAACTAAAGCCAATGATTGATAGCGTTGGCGGTCCTGAGAACATTATTGGTATTGGTATGGGAGCCCCTAATGGTAATTATTATTCTGGCACTATTGAATATGCTCCCAATTTAAAATGGAAGGGAATAATTCCAATAGCGGATTTAATGTTTAAGAAATTTGGCATTCATACACGACTAACCAATGATGCAAATGCTGCAGCAATGGGTGAATATTTATTTGGTTGTACAAAAAATATAAAACATTTTATAACCATTACTCTCGGTACCGGTGTAGGCAGTGGTATCATCATTGATGGTAAAATATTATTAGGCCATGATGGTTTTGCTGGTGAGCTTGGGCACACCATTATACGACCTGGTGGTAGGTTACACAATGGTACGGGCATGCGTGGCAGTTTGGAGTCTTATGCATCTGCTACCGGTGTAAGAGATACCGCTATTGAATTGCTAACACACTACCCCGAAAAAGAAAGTTTACTCAAAGATTTTTCTATAAATGATCTTACTAGTGAAAATGTGTATGATTGTGCCATGCGAGGCGATGCAGTAGCTAATGAAATTTTTGAATTTACCGGACAAATACTAGGAGAATCGTTGGCTAATTTTATTATGTTTTCTTCGCCTGAGGCAATTGTATTATTTGGTGGATTAACAAAAGCTGGTAACCTATTATTAAATCCAACAAGAAAGCACATGGAGGCTAATCTTTTACCAATTTTTCAAAACAAAGTAAAACTTTTGTTTAGTGAACTAAAGGAAGCAGATGCTGCAATCCTTGGAGCTAGCTCATTGGTAATACATGAATAGTGCAAAAGGCAGATTTTTATGATCGAAAAGATTTCAAAATCCAACAATTATAGAAATCTGCATTTACATAATTTTATCTTACAAAATTGTATGGGTCAAATAGTTTTAAATCTACCTTTTCGTTTACTTTACAATCAAAATATTTTTCTTTTTGAAAAAGTTTGTCATTAATGAAAAAAGCAACATTTGTTTCGCTCCAAGCTTTTCCAAATTGCTGGTGATTACTTAAAATGGCTTCTTCTTTGTTGTTATTTTTATAGCGGATAAATCGTACTACAATTAATTTTTCTTTTTCTATATATAGTTTATTAGCCTTTTCTTCCTCACTATTTGCTCCCAATACATACATTTTCTTTCCTTCCCAAACTGTTTCATATGCTTTGGTGTAATCATAACCTTCTTGCACTATTTTGTCTTTCACTTTATCAAAAGCTAAAAAATACATACCACCTATTAAAAATGGTATGTCATCATCTCTCAATGATTTCCTTACCAATTTACCTTTATTAAAATTAAACATAGAATCTTTATTAAAGATAACAGCATTACCATCCTTTAAATCGCCTATGGAAATTCTAAAATAATCAGGAAAAACAATTGCTTCATGCCATGTACTAGTTTTGATAATACTATCCTTTTTGTAATTTTCTGTTACTTGTGAGAAAGTAAAGGTTTTGTACCAATTGCCTGCATAACGTTTGTACATTTTTTGCAGAACTTTTTCTCCATTTATTTTCTTATCATCTGTTAATGAAAGTAGTGTCATGGCAATTAAGACGACTGAGCAAACAATAATTAATTTTTTCATTATTATTATTTTAATACTGCAAAACTTAAATATTTTTATTAGAGAGAACAAAATATTTGATGAGTGGTTTGTAGCACTCTGCCGAACTAAAGCTTTTCTGCTGTTATTTTTAAATATGACGTAGGACAATATTTTCAAAACATTATTCTACTTTAAAATAAAAATAATTGTATCGTACATCGATAGCGCTTGGCAATGTGGTGGAATTTGAAATTATTCCGCCCTGAACAGCAGCTTGGCTTTGTACTAAAGATAAATATAACTTACCAATGTTCAGCGATGTTTGTCAAGGCGAAACAAAAGCCCAATAGCTTTCCCAATGATAATAGTTACTTTCTACAGCCAGCACATCGCCAAACGCTATGTTGTAAACAGTACTTTTATAAAGTTTTTATACAAGCCTTGTAATTTCGGAAATTTTCTAATGAACTACCCCGAAGCAGAGCTTCGAGGTATCGTTTTCTGGTTTATTCGAACAGTTTCAATTGATTTGAGTTTAATTTTTTATACTCCTTTTTATCCCCTCCTTGCCCAACTATATAGTTCTGTATTGTTTCTTCATTTTCATATTGACCAACTGTGTTTACATAATATCCGCTCGTCCAAAAATGACCACCCCATAATTGCCGCTTCACTTCCGGATGAAGACGAAATATTTCCTTTGTTGTGATACTCTTTACTGCTTGAGCTATGATTTTCACTGATAACACAGGAACACTCTGAATTAAGAAGTGTCCATGATTTTCATCGCACCCTATTTCAATAAAATGTATTTCATAGCGATCCGAAATATCACTACATACCGAAACCAAACTTTTTTCTACCGGCTCTGTCAAAACACTACGACGATACTTTATTGGACAAACTAAATGATATAACAACAAATTCTTGTTATGCCTCTTGTGAATATGCTCGCTCATTTAGCAAATATATCACTCCGATTTCCCCCGCACCACCCCGAAGCAGAGCTTCGAGGAATTCTATTGATTAAAAAGCTATTGCCTTATTAAAGTAAAATGCCTTGGTAATGTGAAGCTATTATTAACTGGAGAATTACGCTGCCAACCTTCATATGAAGTTAATGTTACTTGAATAGTCGATGGGTTTATTTTCTTTAGTATAATATATCTTTTATAGTTCAGGGTTAAATCTTTAATATTACCATCTAACCTTGCCATAGTCGGGTGATTATTGTAAATTAATATACTGTATTTGTTAACCGAATTTACGAAAGGCATAAAACTTTCAATTGTTTGACCATTTTTCACGTATTTGTGATAACCTTTAAGTACTGGCAAGCTAACGGTGCCATTTCCAATATCTCCTACTTTAAAAAACATTTCTAAAGTATCTAACCCATTTATATATTTCCAAGTGCCAACAGGTGTATAATTTGTTTGAGCAAAAGAGTCAGATACAAATGATATTGCAATTGCAATTATTAATATTTTTTTCATAATTATAGTTTTATTTATTTATTAATCACATCCTAGAATAGAATTTACTCCCGTGCCGTTGGCATTCAGGTTTAATTTACTCCATGTTTTAAAATCACTACTTCCTTTAAATAACTGTATTCCTGAATTTTGCATTACTTTTAAAATCTTTTTTCAGTTTCTGCAACTGAAATAGGCAAAAAACCTTGGCTTAAGTTATTTTGAGTATAAAAAGAAGAAATTATTGATTCATTCCCAAAAGTATTTGCCCAAGTAGTGAATTTATCAAAATCAGAAACCGAAAGAATATATTGAGAAGAGTCACTAACTACTCCAATCATAAATGTTTTATAATCTTGGTTAAAGGTAGAGGTATTTGTAAGTTCATAAGCAAATTCAGCAATATCTCCCGCACTAAAAATTAATCCTGCTGAATCAGCATCAGCAAAATGATTGTGAATCCATCCTCTACCATTTGCAAGTGCAGTATCTGCAGGCAAGGGGTTTATTTCAAATGCATTTTCTTGCCCTGAATAAAGGGTTGGAGTTTGTGATAAGTTTTTAGGTATGATGTACATATTTTCCTTTCTTGTTGGCACTTGATTTTTTAAATTTTGGAATAAGGTACGAAAATTTGCATTTTGTGCAATTGCATTGACAGAATCGCAAAATACTGTTGTAATTGGAATAAGCGGTAAATTTGACCATCCTGTCCATCCTGTCCCTGAACCACCACCACAAGTGCCACAACCTCCATTACTAGGAGTGCCGCTCGGCCCGCTACCTGTTGGTATTCCACTCCCTCCTTCTGACCCGCCACTACCACCATTTTCAATACAAGAAGTGATATGTATAACTGCTGTACACCACCAACAACCATCGCAGCCATTTCTGCATTTATCACTATCGGGAGCATAACAGTCGTTGTAAGTGATCGTTACAGTTGTACAAGTTACTTGCGCATTTAAATTATCTTGAGTTGCAGAGTCTCCCAACTCCACGTGAATTGCATGCTTATTATTCCGCTTAAATAAATTGTGGTCGGTAATGCTAAACTTTTTATAACCAAAAACTGCCTTATCAAGTCTCATAAACAATATAGCGAAATTTTCCGCCGAATCTAATAAACTATTGGGTGTATTTTGCATTTGCAGATATTGCCAATCATATTTAAATTGAAAAGTAGTATCTGTAGGGTTTGCCACAATAATTAAAGAAGCATTTACAAAGTTTTGAGAATCTCTCACAAAAGGAATATAATAAGTGGTGGTTGAATCATTGGAAGAAGTAAATGAGTTGCTGTTATATTTACTAGCGTAATAAGTAATTTTATCCCACCTTGGAAACCCAATTTGTTTTATTGCATTATTTACAAAGTTTTCTTTTTCGTTTATCCTTTTTACAAAATTCACAATAGCGTTTTCTTTACTATCGTTTGTTCTGTGAGAATTAAAAAACTGCCCCTCATAAGAATTTGCAACTGCTTCATTTTGTTCTTGAGATGTGTCAAGTTTTTTACAGCTACCTAAAATTAGAAACCCGTAAAATAATAGTAGCATCATATATTTATGATACTTTTATTGTCGTAATTCTTCCATATGTTTTGGTTTGAGTTTAAGAAATTTTCAGTGTCTTTTG
>JANMFB010000354.1:0-8708 GCA_031377605.1 Ferruginibacter sp. | reverse complement strand
CATTGGGATTATTTTCTATTGTAATATTTGTGTCATGTGTTTGGCATATACGATTACTAAGGTATAAGCCAAGCCCTGTACCTTTAGCTTTTTTTGTCGCTTCATTACCCGTGCGATAGAATTTTGTAAAAACCATTTTTTTTTCAGCATCTGCGATTCCGGGGCCTTCATCTATTATTTTTACGGTTGCACATTTTTGGAATAAAGATAAACTTGCCATTATTGGCTTTTCTTTGGACGAGTATTTAACCGCATTTTCAAGTAAATTATTGATTGCAATTTGGAGTAAAAACGAATCTCCAAATATGTAAACTTCGGATTCAATATTTTTTAAAATGACTCTTTGTTGAAAACGATTAGCAAAATCAATTACACATTGATCAATTAGTTGAGATAAATTTATTTCATCTTTTGAAAGTTTGTATCCCCCTCCTTCTATTTGTGATGAAATAAGCAAGTTGTTACAAAGCGTATCAAGTCTGTTTGTTTCTGCTAAAGTATTGCTTAGTAATCTTTCTTGCTGGCTTTCTGTAAGTTTATGTTTTTGTATGGTTTCTAAATTTATTTTTGAGACTGCAATTGGAGTTTTTAACTCATGAGTAATTGCCATCATAAAACCACGTTGCTCAGAAGTGATCCTAAGCTCTTTTCTTATAGCTCTAAAAACAAATATTGCTCCAGCAAGTATTAGTAGTAAAAACGTAGCCCCCTCAAGTATATATTGCGCTGTTTTTCGTTTTTTATACTCTAAAATTTTTGCATACTTTTCGCTATACAAAATATCATTAGTATGTAAGTCTGCAATTTTAAAAGTACTCATTTGATGATTCTGTGTACTAAGAGAGATAAACCACCACACTAATGCTACTACTACATAGGCAAGCAGAATCCAATAAACAATATAAATTCTTTTTATTTTTTTTACTTTAATAGGCATATTTAGTTTCGCTTATCTAAGCCCCATGATAATTTATTACGCAATGTTTGCAAAAAATTATTTTCCCGAAGTCGAATGAGATTTATACAAAATGTTTCCTTTTTTACTGCGAGTTGAATTTCCTTTGGTACAATTTCTCGTCTACTATCTAGTGTACATAAAAACCCATCTGTACGACCTTCAACTTCAAATGAAACAATAGTATTATCAGGCACTACGATGGGGCGTATGTTTAAGTTATGTGGAGATACAGGCGTTATAACAAAACTTGCACTATCAGGAAAAACAACAGGACCATTACAACTCAACGAATAACCTGTTGAGCCAGTTGGTGTTGCTACAATCAATCCATCTGCCCAATAAGTATTTAAAAATTCACCATTTAAATATGTATGAATTTTTATCATTGGAGAAGTATCTTTTTTGTGTAAAGTAAATTCATTTAGTGCATATGGCGTGTCTTTAAAGATAGAGATATTGGCATCCAAATGTATTAGGGTTCTCTTTTCAATAACATACTTTCTTTGTATCAATTCTTCCAGTGCAGCATGCAAATCTTCTTTACTTATAGTAGCTAGAAATCCCAATCTTCCATAATTAATACCAAGCACTGGTATTCCAGAATCTTTTACTAGTGTTACTGTATCTAGGAGAGTACCATCTCCACCAAGACTTATCATACAATCTATAGAGGCGTCTAAATCTTCTGCAGAGGAAAAAGTTGAGTACTTGCATGAAATAGGAATCGCAGAATAGAAATCATTAAAGAAGTCTTGGAAAAAAACTGGCTCTGCACCATATTTTTCTAGGGCTGAAATTAATAAATTAATATCCTGCAATTGATTATTTTCTAAACCCCTGCTGTAGATTGCTATTTTCATTTCTAATATTTTCTATTACTCCAAGTAAAACTATCGAGATTACATAGTTTAGCATTTTTCCAATTAAGCAAATTGCATTACACACAAGTTTAATATTTTGCTAAAAATTTGTACCACCTTGTAAAAATAACCCCTTTTCACCTAATTGATTGAAACTGTATTCTAGTTTAATAACAATATCATACAAACTTAAAATATCTATACCAAAACCACCTGTGTAGATAAATTTATTATTTAATCTACCATTATAGGGTTGTGGAAGGTAACTGTAACCTATATCAGTGTATGTTTTTGCAAAAATATTCATAGGAATGTATGGTACTGCTTTAATCTTAAATGGAACAGGAATTTTAAAGGAGACCAGCTTTTTTGAAAAAGTATAATTTAGAACAGAGGCTGCCACACCATCTATTACTTTTAATTCTAGCCCTCTAAGTTTTAAATCACCATACCCTATTGCTCGCTGATTAATATAGGCTTGCTTAAAAGGTAGTTTTAAGGTGCCAGATACTTTTATAGCACTATAGAAATTTCTCAGGTGAGTAAGGAATTTGGAGTAGCCTGCAAAAAATGTTGTAACATTTATTCCACCACTTAAACCCAATCCTCTTTTAGTAATGCCATAGTAATATATTTTACCTTTCAGCGGATAAGCATTCTTATCAGTATTTGCATAAGAAACTCCTAGCCCAAAATCAGTAAAAAATTGTTGATTTTTCCCCGTATTAAAATAAACTGGATTAAGTTTTGTTACTACAATGCTATCTTTTACATAATTACCAGCAGGATCAAATATTTTTATTGTATTGGATACACTATTCACAATATTAGTATAATTCATACCCAATGAAAAAGAGGTTCTTTTAAAAAAACCTTTTCGAATGCTATAGGAACCCCCAAAAGAAAAATTATTTCTTACAAACCCCGTTCCTTTATATGCTAAAATCCGATGATTGAAAGTTGTAGAATTATTGATTTCCCGATTTTGACTATAATTGCTAAATACGCTGAAACCCTCTGTAAGCTTGGGATTACTATATGGATTGTTATAACTAAAAGAAATGTTTCTTGAATAGCCGTTTAACAATGTTATACTTAATTTGTCTCTTCTGCCACTTATATTGTAATTGGTAAAATTAATGCCATAAACAACTCTATTAAAATCTGCATTAAAAGTTTTAACCCATTCATTAAAGCTTCTATCTACCAACTGAAATTGAGGAGTAGGATAAATGTACCAGCGCTCTTTTACAACTACATTTAATTGTAAGGAAGCATCCATTAAAACTGTTGAATCTATTTTTACTTCTATAAATAAATTTGTATTGTAAACCTGAGTTCTTGCTTGTTTAAGTATTTCGGCGATCTTATTTTTTGCAATTTTATCTCCCTCAATAATTTGCATCTCTCTCCTAATAATAAAACTTTTCGTTTTCTTGTTACCAGAAATTTTTATTGCTGAGATTACAACAAAGGATGTGTCATTCTCAATTGGGCTTTTATCAATAGTAGTTTGTGCAAATAAAGAAATATGGCATGTAAATAATATAAACAGAAAACCAAAAAATACTTTTTTTATCAATGTATGATAGATTTTAGCGAGTAAATATATCCAATTTATTGATGAAGAGGAAAAAAGTAATGCTAGAAAAACTACATGGTTAAATAACTCATCAAATTACTATAATTTGTATTTATTTCGTCTAATTGTTTTTCGTTACCATATGAATATACAATACGGTAATCATATCTTTCAAATGTAGCAATTACAGAATCTATTTCTCTCTTATTAGTATGAAGTGTTACAGTGAGCATACCTGTTAATGAATTTGTAGTGGTGTTCAAGTGCAAAATGGTACAATCATTACTTTCCACAATTCTACTTATTTCTGAAATGGCAAATTGAGATCTTTCCATTTCAAGTACGATAAGTCCACCAATTTCTCCTGCCCCAGCAAAGTTACCAAGTGTATTTAAAAGATTAGAAACCGTTATTGCACCCTCATATTCGTTTCCTAATCCAATAACGGGTACTATTGAAGTGTCAAACTTAATACTTGTAGAAACTGCATTTAGAAAATGTACGTTAGATGGTACAAATGCGTTAATGAAACTATCTTGAAATTTTTCAATAATCTTCTTATCATTTGTATCGTCCAATAAATCTTCTTCGCTTACTAATCCCAAAAAATAATCATTTGAGACAACGGGTAAATGAGATAAATGAAAATCATTGAGTAACTGCAATGCCTTACTTACACTATCATCTAGTTGAAGCCTTGGAATATTAATATCAATTAATTCTTTTGTGAGCATTTAAATTTTATTTCTTGTACAATATTAACTAACAAGTACGACTGGTTATTGTATATATGACAAAATAAAACGTTAAACCGTTGCAGGAGTTTTTAATTTGGCAAGAAAAATTTCTAAAATTGTATTAAACTCATGTGGCACTTCCATCATCGGAGCATGCCCACATTTATCAATAAAATGCAATTCACTATTAGGTATAAGTTTATTAAACTCTTCACCTACAAATGGAGGTGTAATATTATCATTCTGCCCCCAAATAAGACAAGTTGGTTGTTTTATTTTTTTTATTTCATCTCCTACATTGTTTCGAATAGCACTTTTAGCAAGAGATATTATTTTAATAACCTTAATCCTATTATTAGTAATCTCAAACACTTCATCTATTAATTCTTCAGTAGCCATTGAAGGATCGTAAAAGGTAAGTTCCGTTTTTTTACGCATATATTCTCTATCTCCTCTTTTAGGATAGGTATCTCCCATTGCATTTTCAAATAGACCAGAACTACCTGTAAGTATAAGAGATTTTATTTTTTCAGGATGTTTTAATATATGAACAAGTGCTACATGCCCACCCAAAGAGTTACCCAACAAGTTTATATTGCTATACCCTCTTTGTTCTATAAATTTGAAAACAAATTTTTCAAGTCCGCTTACAGTGGTATGTAACAAATCCAACTCCAACAATGGGAGCATGGGTACTACAACCTTATGAGACTTTTTAAAATGCTCTATCAAATCTTGAAAATTGCTAAGCGCACCAAAAAGTCCATGCAATAGCATGAGTACTTCTCCAGTGCCTTCTTCAATGTATGAAAATTTCCCGTCTTGCTTTAATTCGTAACTCATTACACTATCCTAAAATTATGTTGATTGCTAAAATACGTTGTTTCCCTCAAAAAATGGGTTTTAAGAGATAAAAGATGTTATTAGTTTCTGCAATTTATTTTACAGGGATAGCCATATTTCCAAAAAAATGCTCTAGTTCGCTAAACATATTTTTAAACCAAGGAATTATTACCCCAAAACCTTCTATCACTTTTGGCCCTATAACTTGTATGTATGGATAAACGATAGCGTTGTTTGTAGTTACTATATTAATAAAATGTAATTGAACTGCATAAAAAATAAAAATGCTGAAAATGATACTATATATTAGGCAATACAAAATTACACCTGCTGTCCTATTAGCCCAACCTAGCATTGCAGCTTCAAAAGTTTTTTGAACAATTTTACCAATCATATTAACTACAATTGCCGTAGCTACAAAAACCAATATAAATGCCAACATGGGCATCCACTTAGTAGCCTGTGTGTGCTCATTTAATTTTGCAGCTATTATAGTTGATAATTTTAATGCAGCCGCTAACCCTATAATAAAACCAAGCACCGAACAAAAAGCCACAATAAAGCCTTTGCTCAACCCTTTGTAAACTGCAAAAGCCATCATCACAAAAAATAAAATATCAATCATTGCATTTAGTTGGTATTAAACTAAAAGTGTTTTTACAATTCCACTTATTAACTTTCCGTCTGCTTTACCTGCTAGTTGTTTGCTTGCCACACCCATTACTTTTCCTAAATCTGCGGCTGATGCTGCTCCAGTTTCTTCAATTATATTTTTTACTGCAGAAGTGATTTCGGCTTCAGTCATTTGCGCAGGTAAAAATCTTTGAATCACCGCAAGCTCCTCATTTTCCTTTACTGCTAAATCTGCTCTACCTTGTTTTTCAAAAATTTCCAACGAATCTTTTCTTTGCTTTACCATTTTCTGTAAAAATTTTAGCTCTGTAGCTTGATCTATTTCCCCATGGGCACCAGGGTCAGTTTTTGCTTTTATTATCTCTGCTTTTATTGCACGCAATGAACGAAGCGTTGCTTCATCTTTTGCTTTCATGGCATCTTTCATTTCTGCCATTATTTGTTGTTCTAAGTTCATACTTTTATTTTTTAAAGTAATAGAGACTCAAAGTCACTTACATATTTGAAACAGAGTCTAGATATTATAAACTGTTTTCAGTAACCTGCTTTGCTCTAAATTTTTTTATAAATTCGTTGGAGAATGCTTTTATTTCAGCAGCTTGTTCGTCATTTTTTGTAGCTCGCAAAAATGTATCAGACATAGTGAACATCATCTGATAAAAGAATTCGCCCATTTCATCTACCATCATATCCTTTGTCCATAAATCTATTCTCATAGCGGTTTTATCAGCTCCATCCCAAAATGCAATACACATTGCTTTTGCTTTTTGAGCCATCTCTGCGCTGCTGTCTGATGCATGCCATGAAATATTTTCCGGCACTTTGTCGGGATCCAATAATATATCAATTTTTATAGAAGACTTATGCATATAATTTTTTATATTTTTTATTGGCGAAGGTACTATGTTTTTTATTGTCGGCAGCTATAATGCCCTATTGTAATTAAAAAAACAGAAGCTTATGCCAATGATATATTTGATTATTAAAATTATTCTTTAAAACTAATTTTATTTTTTTTACAAAAAGTTATTTCGATTCATATTTCAAGCGTAAACTATTTTCAGCGATATCTCCTTCTTTTTTTCATTTATGCATTTAATCTTTTCCAATATTTTAGAACAACCATTATCCACACATCGTTTTAAATTGTGTATAAAATAAGTAGTTGTTTTTATAATATTGTAAATTTTATTTTTAATATTGTAAAGGGATTTACTATCCCTGTACTTACTAACCCATCTTTATAAAAAAACTCAACCCTAAAAAGTTGAGTTTTTTACTTTAAAATAATAATACAATTACAAAAAATTATTTAGTAAATAAAGTGCATACATAACTGTTGTAGAATTAAAAAAGGATTTAAGTCAAATCACATTTGACTTGGTTATAAAAAGTTATCTTGCATACAAATAAATAGAACATGCTTAAATCAATGACTGGCTTTGGAAGAGCAGAGCAAATGCTAGGTGAAAAAACTTTTCTTGTAGAGATAAAAGCGCTCAATGGAAAACAATTTGAATTACAACTTAAAATGCCATCACTTTTAAAGCCATATGAATTTGAAATAAGAAATATTTTGCAGGAAAACCTTATTAGGGGTACGATAGACTGTTACGTTAACCTAAAACAGAATGGAACTATTAAGCCAGTTATTTTAAATACTGATTTAATTAAAGCCTACTATTTACAGATAAAAACGCTTGCAGGAGAATTAGAGATAGATACAAATGCAGTACTTAGTTCTTTATTGAGATTGCCAGAAGTTGTAATGCAATCTAACGAAATTTTAGAGCCAAGTGAATTTGAAATTTTTAAGAATGTATTACTTTCTGCTCTTAAAGATTTAAATATTCATAGAATAGAAGAAGGCAAATCTTTAGAAAAGGATTTATTACAAAGGATAGAAAATATAAAAAAAGAAGAAGAGAAAATTTTAGTACTTGTACCAAATAGACAGCAAAAAATAAGGGATGAAATAAACTTACTTTTAGAGCAAAATGTAGGAAAAGAAAATATAGACAACAATAGGATGGAGCAAGAGCTTATCTATTATATGGAAAAAATAGATATCCACGAGGAGCAAATAAGATTAAGACAACACTGTGAATATTTTGCAGAAATTTTAAATAACAATGAAGATGGCAAAGGGAAAAAATTGTCATTCCTTTTGCAAGAAATAGGACGAGAAATTAATACCACAGGAAGCAAAGCTTACGACGCAGGTATTCAAAAATGTGTTGTATCTATGAAAGATGAATTGGAGAAAGCAAAAGAGCAAGTATTAAATGTTTTATAATTATATTAAAGAGGAAGAGATATGATATTGAAGAATAGATATGCTAAAATACCTTTTTTGATTTTAGGCCAATTTATTTTATTAAGTGCTTGCAAACAGATGGATTTGTATGAAAAAAATACAAATATTCCTAACCTAAAGTGGCAAAATGATTTTACTGCTAAATCTGGTTTTGAGATTACAGACACATCGGTGATGTATAACGTATATATTGTCTTGAGACATACAGATTCTTATGAATACAACAATATTTGGCTTAATGTAGGATTACAGGCACCAAACGAGGCCATTAAATATCAAAAAATAAATTTAAAACTAGGGAATGATGCAACTGGATGGGACGGAATTGGTATGAATGATATTTGGGAAGTAAGAAAACTTTTGGCTCGTTTTCCATTAAAAAAAGGAATGTATAATTTCGAAATTGGCCAGATCATGAGGGACAATCCCTTAAAACATATAATGAGTGTAGGATTTAGAGTAGAAAAAGCAGGTTAATTTTGTTAAATTTCAATTTCTCACACATCTATATACTATAAGATAAACAGAAATAGGAAACATTTCTTTAATTTGCACACAATTAATCCTGTATATCTGCGTTTTTGATATACTAACAATAACTTTTTAAACCAGTAAAGTGAATAGAATAACGTTAGCTCTAGCTTCCCTATTAGTATTTTCCTCTGCATCCAAAGCCCAAATGTACTTTGAAACAGTACAGAAAGGAGAATTTGGAGTAACACTAGGAGGTGCCCATTACTTTGGAGATTTAAATAATAGAGCCGCTTTTAACAGACCA
>JANMFB010000321.1:0-14135 GCA_031377605.1 Ferruginibacter sp. | reverse complement strand
GTACATTTTCAAATCCTGGAACAAAAGGCCCAAAATTGGTATAGCTACTTGGGTCAGATGAAGAGGAAATTGCCGCCAGTGTTCTTCCCCAAAAATTTCCTTCTGCAAAAATTATTTTGGCGCAGTTTGCTTCAACTCCTTTTACCGTGTAACCCCATCTTCTTGCAAGTTTTACAGCAGTCTCACCTGCTTCTACACCGGTATTCATGGGCAATACTTTATCATACCCAAAATAATTTGTGATGTATTTTTCATACACGCCCAATTTGTTATTGTAAAATGCCCTTGATGTAAGCGTGAGTATTTGTACCTGCTCAATAAGAGCAGCAACAATTTTTGGATGACAGTGCCCTTGGTTTACTGCAGAGTAACCACTTAAAAAATCAAAATATTGCTTACCATCTACATCCCAAAGATGAACTCCTTGGCCTTTTTTTAAAACTACAGGTAACGGATGATAATTGTGTGCCCCATATTTTTCTTCTTGTTCTATAAATTGAATGGCATTTGCAGATGCATGAAGTAAATCGTTCATGATATTGATTTGTAATAAATAAAAAAGGAAATAAAGATTTATCCTTTCAGGTATAAACCGAAAGGTGAAGATTTAATTAACCTCGATGATTGAGCAAATCTAAATTGCTACTGAGGAATTTTGGTATGTTAATATTTGTATTGATTTAGTAAAGATACATTTTTATACCACTTGGCAAAAGTATTGTGCAGGAAAATTTAAATTGATATCAGTTTCTTTATTAAATATACCAAAAACACTACTGCCGCTGCCACTCATAGCACTATAGATTGCACCATCATTATACAGTTTATTTTTTATAGATTCTATTTCAGGGTATTGGCTAAAAATTGGCACTTCAAAATCATTTTTAATATTGCCTTTCCAATCTCCAATATTATTTTGTATTTGTTTAGAGAGTAATCCCTTATTAGAAAAATTATCCTTGTTCAATGATGTAAAAGCGGCACCTGTATTTACATGTATGCCAGGATTTACAATAATAATTTTATATGCTGATAAATCTAATTCAATTGGAGCAAGTTTTTCACCTCTGCCAGTTGCAATACATGGTTTATTTATGATAAAAAATGGGCAGTCGCTCCCTAGTTGAAGTGCATAATCTGATAATTTTTCTTGCGATATTTGTAAGTTGAATTTTGTATTAAGTAACATCAACACTGCTGATGCATCTGCCGAGCCACCTCCTAGACCTGCACCCATCGGAATATTTTTGTGCAAGTGCATATTGATATTTGGTATTTGAGCGAAATCATTTTTAAGTAATAGATATGCTTTAATACAAAGATTATCATCGTCATTCACTGATAGAGGATTTCCTGAGCAAGTAAAAGTAATTTCTCGATCAATTTCAACAGCAACAATTTCAACAGCATCTCTAATGTTGATAGGATAGAAAATGGTTTCTAAATCATGAAACCCATCTGATCGTTTTCCAATAATATTTAAGCCTAAATTTATTTTGCAATTTGGGAAGGCAAGCATTTTGCTATTGAATATTTAAAATGTACTGTTTATATATTTTTTGGAGAATAATTAAAATAATGTAGGATAGAAAAATATTAAATTTTTGATATTTCATAAATCAATTCTTCCCCCTACTTTTTATTTCATCTCTTATAGAAATAGCTCTGATGTAATCTTCATTTTCTAAAACTTCGCTCAATAAATCATTCAATTCTTCTAAACTCATATTTCGTAGGCTATCATTATTGCCACCTACATTTGATTTAGGGCTAGATATTGAAATGTCTTGTTTTGGGTTCATCTCATCATCCATCATTACACCTGCCTGGTCTAGTATGTTTTCATAAGTGTATATACTGCAACCAAACCTTACAGCTAGTGCTAGTGCATCTGATGTTCGAGAATCAATTTCCACTGTGTCGTTTTCTGAACTGCAAACAAGTTTAGAATAAAATATACCTTCTTGCAAATCGTTTATTACGATTTCATGCATAGTTACATTAAATGCCATCATGAAATTTTTCATAAGATCGTGTGTAAGTGGTCTGCTCGGACTCATACGTTCTAATGCTACTGCAATAGCTTGCGCTTCAAAGCCTCCAATTACTATAGGCAATCTTCTTAGGCCATTCACTTCTCCCAGTACAACCGCATAAGATTGTGTTTGAGTGATGCTATGCGATAATGCTACTATTTCTAATTCTATTTTCTTCATAATAAAGTAGGTACGAAACTAAGGTATTTTGGCAAAAATAGCTATGATTTTACAAACAAGATTTATTTATTAGAGCTAATAGAAATGTATAAACAAATTTGCTAATTAGTTCAAAGTTACTATTCACTTGTCACAGTTTGTTTCACAAAAAAATGCCGCAGACTATTTGGTTTACGGCATTAACAAGTATTGGTTCAACTAAGCACTCTTCAATTTCCTTACTGCTTCGATTATTTTAGGCATCACTTCAAAGGCATCACCTACAATACCATAATCTGCAGCTTTAAAGAAAGGGGCTTCTGGGTCTTTGTTTATAACTACAATTACTTTACTTCTGTTTACACCAGCCAAATGTTGTATGGCTCCAGAAATTCCTACAGCAATATATAAATTTGGCGCAATAGCAAGACCAGTTTGTCCTACATGCTCATGATGTGGTCGCCAGTGAATATCTGCAACCGGGCGACTGCAAGCCGTAGCAGCACCAAGTAAATGTGCCAAATCAGTTATCATCCCCCAGTTTTCAGGGCCTTTTAATCCTCTACCACCACTAACAACAATATCTGCCTCACCCAATGGAACTTCGCCTTTTACTAAATCTGTACTAACTACTTCTACTTTTGCTGCATCAATAGTAGCAGCAAATGGAACAACTTCTGCAGTACCACCAGTTGTAATTATGCTAAACGAATTTGGATTTAGAGCAATAATTTTTTTAGCAGTGGTTACATTAATATTAGCAAATGCTTTTCCGCTAAAAACTGTTTTTTTAACTGTGAAGCCATTACTGAAATCTGGTAATGAACAAGCACCTGAAACCAAGCCGGCTTTTAGTCGCACACTTAATCTTGGTGCTATAGCTTTTCCAGTTGTACTGTTGCTAAAAACAATTACATCTGCACTTGCAGCAGCTTCAGCAATTACTTTTGTAAAAACTTGCGCATCAAATTTATTTAATGAAGTATCCGCTACAGTATGCACCTTTGTTATACCGTATATTCCTAAACTTGTAATATCATCATTTACATTGCCAAGTAAAATGGCTTCAGCTGTTGTGTTTGTAAGTTTTGCAACCTCAGCAGCATAACTTGCAGCTTCAAACGATGATTTTTTTATGTGTCCTTCTTGTTGGTCTATAAAAACGAGTACCATAATATTGTAATTAAATAATTAAATAAATTTTAAAAAGCCTTTGCTTCATCATGAAGTAAACGCACAAGCTCTTCAGGGTTATCTGCCGACACCAATTTTACACCCGCTTTTGGGGCAGGTAAATCAAAAGAAGAAATACTGGTTAGGCTCTCTGCTTCTACTGGCTCCAATACTTTCAGCGGTTTTGTCCTAGCACCCATAATACCCTTCATGTTTGGAATGCGCTGCTCTGCCATTCCTTTTTGGCAACTAACTACCAATGGTAAATTTGCTTTATCAGTTTCTTCGCCGCCATCAATTTCTCTAACAACAGTTGCAGTAGTACCCGCAATATCAAATTTAATTGCATGAGAAATAAATGGTAAATCTAACATTTCAGCTAACATGCCACCAATAGATGAACCATTGTAATCAATTGTTTCTTTGCCGGTAAAAATTAAATCGTAGGCGCCATCCTTTGCAACTGCCGCTATTTGCGAAGCAATGTTGTAACTATCTGCGTTTTCGGTATTTATTCTAATGGCTTCATCCCCACCAAGTGCTAAAGCCTTTCTAATTATTGGCTCATTTTCTGCACCGCCAACATTTACTAAATGAATGATTGTAGTAGCATCAGCTTCTTTCAATTCTATGGCTCTTACCAAAGCATACCATTCATCGTATGGGTTAATAATAAATTGAACACCTTCTGTAACAAATTTCGTATTGTTATCGCCGAAGGCTATTTTTGATGTGGTGTCTGGCGTTTTGCTAATGCAAACAAGTATTTTCATCTTTAATAATTTAAAAAAGTTGTTTATGCAACTAAAATGCAAATATAAGACAAGAAACTATAAAATATAATTTCAAAAAAAATATTACATGAGCAGAATAGAAAAACTTACCGAATATTTACGTGCAACTCCAAACGACAGTTTTCTGCAGCATGCACTTGCACTAGAGTATATAAAAGTAGGTAATGACTCTATGGCAAAAAACTTGTTCGAGCATATTTTGGCAGCGGAGGCTAGTTATGTTGGTTCCTACTATCATTTGGGCAAATTGCTAGAAAGAAACAACGATAACCCTGCCGCAATAGAAATTTACAAAAAAGGAATGGTGGAAGCCAAAGCTGTAAAAGATAACCATAGCTACAATGAACTGATGATGGCTTTGGAAGATCTGGAGGATTGAAAATTTGTCAATTGTATAATTTAAAAACAATTAGCGCAAACCTATCTGCCCAATGAGGTGGTGGGAAGGCTTAAAAGGTGTTTTATTTTTTGGTTATGAGCATTAGTTTTTCATCTGGACTTCATTAGTCTCGTCCTTACTGACAAGGCAATCTTCCTCAGTATGTCTTTCAGCATTTTTAATTATGCACTAGATTTCTTCTATTATTTTACCATAAGGAAACTAAGTATGCACAAGGTTCACAAAGAAAATGCATTTTAATTGAGTTTATTCATGTATTTACTGGCTACAATTTTTGCAGATTAGTGGTAATAGCCATTTTTGCGAAGCAAAATCTTTTTACCACAGCTTTAACAAAATCCATTATGGATAAAGCACTCTACAGTATCAAATCAATAAATCCTTCTTATGCGCCTCCATCCGTTCATCCTTATTTTTAGTTTATCATCATTCACTTGCAATAACAATGAAAACGCTCAAATAAAAAAACAAGCAGCTAATCCAAACAAACCAATCGTAAATGAGGATAATCATACACTAATAAAAGACATTCCATTGCCAAATGGATTCATTAGAATAGAAAACGGCAATGAAAGCTTTGCGACTTGGCTACAAAATATCTCCCTCAAAAAAGATAAAACAGTTTATTTATTTGATGGCTCTGCCAAGCAAAACCAAACAGCACAGTATGCCGTGTTGGATATTTCTATTGGCAATAAAAACTTACAACAATGCGCCGATGCTATAATGCGCTTACGTGCAGAATATTTGTTTGCACAAAAAAGATTTGAAGAAATAATTTTTACAGACAATGAAAGTACAGAATACAAAATGACTGTCCCTTATGACAGAGCACACTTTAATAAGTATTTAGAAAAAGTTTTTGGGATGTGTGGCACAGCATCTTTATCCAAGCAACTAAAAATTGTAAATAATTTTAAAAATATATCGGCAGGGGATGTAATTATTAAAGGTGGTTTCCCCGGCCATGCAGTAATAGTAATGGATGTGGCACAAAATGAAGTAGGGGAAAAAATTTATTTATTAGCGCAAAGCTATATGCCTGCACAAGATATACATGTGTTACGTAATCCTCTGAACGAAGATTTATCTCCTTGGTATGAGACCAACGAAAAGCAAATTATTTATACACCCGAATATAAATTTTACAGTAACGAACTAAAAGCATGGTAATTATTCTTTAGTATTTTGGAATAAGATAAACATCAGCATAAATGCTAATAAAAATAAAATAGCTGAAAAGGAGTTTTTAAATATTTTCATAGCGTCAGGATATTTTTATACGCTGTAGACTTTACTTATTGCAAAAAGTTTAAACTATTATAAAAATAAAGTGACAATATTTACTTGTTGTAATAAAACTGACAAGCAAATAGAGTTTATTTAGGTATTTTCCTTAAGTAGCTTAATAAAAAATGCCTCGATAAAATATCGAGGCATTTGTATTATTTATTAAATCTTTTAAATCTATTCTTCAAACTTTTATCCCCAAAAAAGAAACATCAATAATTAAATTATACTTGATTTAATTATTAAAACAGCCTAGTAACGTATATAATTTTTTCATTTAAGAATTTAAATCAACTTTTAAGATTCCGGGTTGTTTAGTTTGCTGTTTCGTTGGCTATATAGAAAATAAATTATAACACCTATAGCTAACCAACTTAAGCTTAAAAGTTGAGCACTAATACTTAGGTTAATCATTAAATAAATATTAATAATAATTCCCAAAGTAGCAATTACAGGTAAAGCAGGTACTTTAAAGTTTCTTGGTAAATCGGGTTCTTTTTTTCTTAAAATCCATACAGCAACACAAACCATAGTAAAAGCAAATAATGTACCAAAACTCGTCATATCAGCTAGTTTATTAATTGGTGTAAAAGCAGCTACACTTGCAATTATAACACAAAGAATAGTTAGATTTTTTGATGGAACACCTGTTGCTGAATTTACTTTGCTAAATACTTTTGGAATAAGACCATCCTTTGCCATACCTAAGAAAATACGAGATTGCCCCATTATCATCACCATTAATACTGAAATTAATCCTACAGTAGCGGCAATAGTAACTACATAGCCTGCCCATTTTTGACCTGCAATATCAAACGCATAAGCAACAGGGGCTTTAATTGCATCAGGATATAAGCCTTTTGGATTAAAATCCTTATAGTTCATCATTCCTGTAAGTACTAGAGATACCAATATGTATAGAATTGTACAAACTAGTAATGAAGTAATGATAGCAAAAGGGACATCTTTTTTTGGATTGATTGCTTCTCCCGCCTGCGTGCTTACGGCATCAAAACCAACATAAGCAAAGAAAATAGCGGAAGCTCCAGATACGATTCCCCCCCAACCATATGCAGTTTTGAGTGTATCATTTTCTAAAACTTGTGTAGGGTCTGGAATAAATGGAGACCAATTAGCTGCTTTAATAAAAAACGCTCCGGCAATAATCACAAATATTACTGCAGATACTTTTAATATAACAATCATATTATTTGCTTTTGCAGCTCCTTTTGTACCACGTAATAAAATATTGAGTACTATTAATACAATAAAAAATGCAGGGAGGTTCATTGAGAACCCACTTCCTGTATAGCTGCCAGGATCTTGAGTAAGCCAACTGGGTAAGCTCACCCCAAACATTTTGAGTAACTTGTTAAAATAACCACTCCAACTTACCGCCACTGTCATACTTCCCATAGCATATTCCAATATTAACCCCCAACCTATAATCCATGCAAAAAATTCGCCAATGGTCCCATAAGCATAAGCATAGGCACTGCCTTCTACAGGTAAAATAGAAGCAAATTCACTGTAACACAGCGCTGCAAAAACACATGCAACTCCTGCTATTATAAATGATATTGCAAGTGCGGGGCCTGCATGATAGTATGCACCTGTTCCTGTTAAAACAAATATGCCTCCACCAATAATAGCACCTATACCAATTGCAGTTAAACTCCATTTCCCCAATACCCTTTTTAATTCACTTTTTTTCATATCTGCTTCAAATGCAGCAATTGGTTTTTTTCTAAATAAATTCATAATAAAAGTTGGTTTCGTAATTTAAATTCAAATTTGAGATGTGTAAAGTAATAATTTTTAAGAAATAACCCCAATATATATTTCAATACTTTTATTCTTAATCTCTTATATCTTCATTTTTATATAGTTTTTATGAACGTTCACAATCCATATAAAATACTATATTGCAAATGAATAAAATTTACACATGCACGAACAAAAGCAAAAGCGGAGCAGACTCACTTTGTATATAGGTATTGGGTTGGTATTGGGAATAATAACTGGCTTTTTGCTAAATCTATATTATGTAGGTAATGAAAATTTCCAGTTGGCAAATGCTGAGTCACAGCAAGCCTCTTTATTAGCTAAAATGAAGTTATACGAAAAAGCGTCTGATTCTATAACTTATAAAAATCTTGTTGCACAAAAAAAAGTAGTAGAAACTTTGAAAAAAAGTGCAGAAAAATCTTTATTTAAAGATGAAAACGGTACGGCTATTTTTAATAACGCAAATATATTTGGAGATTCTATAAAAAATATTGACAAGAGAATTTCCGCTTTATTAGACACAAATAATGTAGCCTACAAAGCGTTGGTAAAACAAAAAACATTATTGGGTTCTCAAAAAGTGGAAGTAACAAAGGCAAGAGATAAGAAACTTGATTGGTTCACTATTTTAGCAGATATTTTTCTTCGCCTAATAAAAATGATTGTTGCCCCATTGGTATTTACTACATTGGTTGTAGGTGTTGCAAAACTCGGCGACATTAGCGCAGTGGGTAGGATAGGAGGAAAAACATTATTGTGGTTTTTGAGTGCATCACTCATTAGTCTGCTGCTAGGTTTAATTTTAGTTAATATTTTCCAACCTGGGCATGCAATGAATTTGCCATTACCAGATGTAGGTACTTCATCTGGAATCGATAAAGCGGCACTCTCCGTAAAAGATTTTTTCTATCATGTTTTTCCAGCAAGTGTAATAGAAGCTATGGCAAAAAATGAAATTTTACAGATTGTTGTATTCTCCCTTTTCTTTGGGGTTGCGGCTGCAGCTATGGGTGAAATAGCAGCACCGGTTGTAAAAGCCTTGGATGCTATAGCTCACATAATTTTGAAAGTAACAGGTTATGTGATGAACTTTGCTCCAGTTGCAGTTTTTGGCGCCATGACTGCAATTATAGCAAAACAGGGTATAGGAATTCTAAAAACATATTCCATTTTTATAGGTGAGTTTTATTTTGGGCTTGGAATTTTGTGGATGGTATTAATTTTTGCGGGATTTTTATTTATTGGTAAGAAAATATTTACGCTCATAAAAAGAATTAAAGAACCTACATTAATTGCATTTAGCACGTCCAGTAGTGAGGCAGCATTTCCTAAAACAATGCTTGAACTTGAGCGGTTCGGCTGTAAAGATAAAATTGTAAGTTTTGTATTGCCTCTTGGCTATTCTTTTAATTTAGATGGTAGCATGATGTATATGACATTTGCTTCATTATTTATAGCTCAGAGTTACGGAATACATCTGGATATAGGAACGCAAATAAGTATGTTGCTCGTACTTATGCTTACTAGTAAAGGTATTGCAGGTGTTCCTAGAGCATCGTTGGTAGTTATAGCTGGCACTTTAGCTACATTTAATATTCCTGAAGCTGGACTTGCTTTGCTTTTAGGAATTGATCCATTACTTGATATGGGAAGAAGTGCAACCAATGTGGTAGGCAATAGTATTGCAACAGCAGTGATAAGCAAAATGGAAGGAGAATTAAAGCATGAGGGATAATTTTTTAATTAAGAATTATGAAATGCAGTTGGTTTAAAAATTTGTAAGAAATTAAACATGATGAGAAAAGTTGTAATAGTTGTTTTGGGAATGCTGTTTATTCAAAACGTATTTTGTCAGGATAGTGCAGTTATCAAATTTAAGAACCAATATAGGGCTGATGCAAAAAATATTACTGTAAAATTCAATACTATTACAAAAGAATTAAGCGGTAAAGATAGTATCACTTTATTTTTGAGTGCTACGGATTCTTTTGCCGTAGAAGGTAGGAATTATTCACTTGAATATTTTTCTAAAAAAGATATTAAAGAGGACAACACTATTTTTCTACATAAAAAATTCTCGTGGACTGATTTATTGACTCCCATGTTCTATATTATTTTTGGAGGTATTTGGTTTATCTTATTTGTTGTTTTTGCGGAGACAGGCTTGTTTGCAGGTTTCTTTTTACCAGGCGATTCCTTACTCTTTGTAACTGGTATTTATAGTAATGATTTGGTACAAACCGGTTTAAAAATAAATAGTTCAAGTTCTATTCTTAATTTAATTATTTTGGGAATCATCATTTCTATAGCTGGCATTTTAGGCAATTATGTAGGTTATTGGTTTGGTCGAAAAAGCGGGCATTTCCTTTTTGAAAGAAAAGATACTTTTTTCTTTCGTAAGAAATATTTGTTTCAGGCAAAAGAATTTTATGAAAAGCATGGTGGTGGTGCAATTGTAATGGCTAGGTTTGTGCCCATTGTAAGAACTTTTGCTCCTATTGTAGCAGGTATTGTAGGTATGGAGAAAAAGAAATTTGCCTATTATAATATTGTAGGTTGTGTAGCATGGGTTTTCACAATGTTGTTTGCAGGGCATTATTTACAGCAATTTTTTTTGAATAAGTTTCAGTTTGATTTAAGAGAGCATTTAGAAATAATTGTAATAGCAATAATATTTGTTTCTACAGCACCAATTTTTATTAAGTTCTTTTTTGGAAAAAGTAATAAACCAACTACTTAGCATTTATGCAAAAAAATTCTAACGATTCTATTTTTAACATTGCGGTACTTGTAGCTGCGCTTGGTTATTTTGTAGATATTTATGATCTATTACTTTTTAATATTGTAAGGGTAGATAGTTTGAAAAGTTTTGGGTTAAATGCACTTCAAGTAAAATCCGAAGGGGAGTTTATAATCAGCATACAAATGATTGGGCTACTAATAGGCGGTATTATTTGGGGGATGATGGGTGATAAAAAAGGAAGATTAAGTGTACTCTTTGGTTCAATTATTTTGTATAGTGTAGCAAACATTATAAATGGTTTTGTACAAACACCCAATCAATATGCACTGGTACGTTTCTTTGCTGGTGTAGGACTTGCAGGTGAATTAGGGGCTGGAATTACGCTTGTAAGCGAATTGGTTTCGAAAGAAAAAAGAGGATTGAGTACATCTTTGGTAGCAGGTGTAGGTCTTACAGGTGCTGTAGTAGCCTATTTTATTTCTCAAAAGTTTGATTGGCGTATTTGCTATTTTATTGGTGGCGCATTAGGTTTTTGTTTATTGCTATTACGTATCGCAGTTTTTGAAAGTGGAATGTTTAATAAAGTAAAAGAATCTAAAATAGTTCGTGGAGATTTCTTAATGTTTTTTACAAACAAAATAAGGTTTAAGAAGTATATTTTATCTATTCTTATTGGCCTTCCTACTTGGTATGTAATAGGTATACTCATTGCTTTCTCTAATAATTTTGCAGAAAAATTTGATATTACGGAAGAAGTATTACCTAAGAAAGCTACTATGTTTGCTTATGTTGCTATTTCTATTGCAGATTTACTAATTGGTTTTGTAAGCCATTGGTTAAAAAGCAGGAAGCAGGCACTCTATATTTTTTATTTAATTACAGCTGTTTCTATAATCATGTACTTTATGCAAGATGCAGGGAGTGCAAATCGTATGTATATTATTTGCGCTGCATTAGGATTTGGTACAGGCTTTTGGGCTTTGTTTGTAACAATGGCGGCGGAACAATTCGGTACTAATCTAAGGGCAACAGCAGCTACAACAGCACCAAATATGGTAAGAGGTTCTTTACCCCTCATGCTTTTATTGTTTAACGCATTGCAAATTAATAATACATTTACTTATGTGCAGGCTGGCATTATTTTAGGGGTTATTGTGATGGTTATAAGTACTATTGCTGCTTATTTTACAGAAGAAACTTTTGCGAAAGATCTCAATTTTGTTGAAGAATAATTATTAAATCCCTTGCCAAAAAAAATCCTCATTATACGTTTTTCCTCAATTGGAGATATTGTGCTTGCCAGCCCGGTTTTTCGTTGTGTGAAAAAGCAAATGAATGATGTAGAAGTGCATTTCCTTACTAAATACGCCTATAGAATTGTTTCAGCTTCCAATCCATATATTGATAAGTTTTATTATTATGATGAAAATATGCCCCAATTGCGGGAACAATTAAAAAAAGAAAATTACGATTTTGTAATAGACTTACACAATAATATAAGGAGTTATAAAATAAAGAAGTATTTAAAGGCAGAAACCTACACCATTGATAAACTTACGCTTGAAAAGTTTCTATTGACAAATCTCAATATAGACTTTATGCCTAATAGGCATATCGCCCAACGTAGTTTAGATGCCGTTTTGTCGCTTGGAGTGCAAAATGATGGAGGTGGTTTAGACTATTTTATTGATAAAAATGATGAAGTAAAAATTGATGATATACCTACCGGGCATTTAGCAGGGTTTATAGCCATTGTTATAGGCGCCACGCACTTTACAAAGCGTTTTCCTACCCATAAAATTATAGAACTATGTAGCAAAATAGACCACCCAATTATATTACTTGGTGGCAAAGAGGATGCAGAAAATGGTGCAATTATTGCAAATAAACAAGGGCTGAAGATTTACAATGCCTGCGGTAAGTTTAACATAAGCGAGTCTGCAGATATTGTACGCAAAGCAAAGTTGGTAATAAGCAATGATACAGGTATGCAGTATATAGCTTGCGCATTCAAACGTCCTGTTTTAGCACTTTGGGGAGGTACTACACCCGATTTAGATGTAGAACCTTACTACGGTAAAAACTTTATGAGTAACATACAAAAGCCTATATACGAAAACGTGGTTCTAAACCTTAGTTGCCAACCTTGTAGCAAATATGGATTAAAAAGCTGTCCTAAAGAGCATTTCAATTGTATGGAAAAAATTGATGTGGATCAATTGGTGATGAAAGTAAAAGCGTTTTTATAGTTCATAATTCATAATTATGAATTATGAACTGTTCGAAATCGCCTCTATAATAAATATTCAGCAAAAATAAAATGATGAAAGGCGGGGGATAGAAGTGAAAATGCTCCTACGGCGCACACAGTCCTTTTGTGAGTAACGAACAAAAGATTGCAGTGTATTGCCCGAACAAATGTTCATATGGATTTAATGCCCACAGCCCCAAAATCATTTGTCTATAATCTTAATACTAAATAATTAAATTCTTTACATCAATGAGTCAAAATAATTACACCATAAAAGCATCAGAAACGCTACAACAAGCGCAGCAACTTGCGTTCAATAAAAAGAACCCGAATGTAGAATGCGAGCATATCTTAAAAGCATTGTTAGACACGGAGGATTCTTCTGTAGATTATTTGTTGAAGAAGAATAATGTTACTGTTAACCTTGTAACAACTAAGTTAGACGAATTAATACAAAAGTTACCAACGGTGAGTGGTGAGCCTGCGCAAGCAATGGGTAGGGAAGCAAATAATATGTTGCTACGTGCAAATTATGCACTCAAAACTTTTGGAGATGAATTTGTAACGCCTGAACATTTATTACTGGCTTTATTACAAGGCAATGATAGCATTTCAAAACTTTTAAAAGATGCAGGGCTAACAGAAAAGGGATTGATTGCTTCTATTAAAGAACTTCGTAAAGGTGGTACTGTTAATTCTCAAACAGAAGAAGCTTCATTTAATGCATTAAACAAATATGCTAAAAACCTTAATGAAATGGCGAGTGCAGGAAAATTAGATCCTGTGATTGGAAGAGACGAAGAGATACGCAGAACGCTACATATTTTGAGTAGGCGTACAAAAAATAATCCAATATTGGTAGGGGAACCTGGCGTTGGTAAAACGGCTATAGCAGAAGGCTTGGCTATGCGTATTGTAAATGGAGATGTACCTGAGAATATAAAAACGAAAGTAATTTATGCATTGGATATGGGGCAACTTATAGCAGGTGCAAAATATAAAGGTGAGTTTGAAGACAGATTAAAATCGGTAGTGAAAGAAGTTACCGACGCAAATGGCGAAATTATTTTGTTTATAGATGAGATTCATACATTGGTAGGTGCTGGTGGTGGCGATGGAGCTATGGATGCGGCAAATATTTTGAAGCCTGCGCTAGCAAGAGGAGAATTGCGTGCGGTGGGGGCAACAACATTAAATGAATATCAAAAGCACTTTGAGAAGGATAAGGCATTGGAAAGAAGGTTTCAAAAAGTAATTATTGATGAGCCAAGTATTGAGGATGCTATTTCTATTTTGCGTGGCTTGAAAGAACGTTATGAAACCTATCACCACATTCGTATAAAAGATGAAGCAATAATAGCTGCAGTAGAATTGAGTAGCCGATATATGACAGATAGGTTTTTGCCGGATAAAGCTATTGATTTGATGGATGAAAGTGCTGCCAAGCTTAGGATAGAGATGAACTCCATGCCTGAAGAATTGGATAAATTGGAAAGGCAAA
>JANMFB010000231.1:0-24075 GCA_031377605.1 Ferruginibacter sp. | reverse complement strand
TAGCTTGCAAAAACTGGAATGGAAATGGCTACTTTTTTAGGTAAAAGTTTACCAAGTTCCAAGGTAGTAGCTACATCATATTGGTAAAAATTATCCCTTGCTCTATCGTTTACCCTCTGTTCCAAAGTGCCAAAACCTTGTGTGTGCATATTACCAGATAGAGATAAGGTACCAAGGTCTGCTAAAGTAAAATCTATTCTACCAAGTGCGGCATAACCACCTTTTTCATCTAGAGATGATAAACGTAATTCATTTGCCCAAATTTCTCCTTCTGCAGGAGTAGAAGAATTTGTATTTTCTACACCAATAAGCATTCCTTTTATTTCTCCAAGGTTTGGATTACCCATTACTGCATAAATATGACCATTGGTTTGAGTGTCTTTATATATTTGATTTAAAGGGTTGGAAGATAAATTTCTATCTTGTTTTATTCTGGTGAGTACTGTAAGATCTACATCCAAAGAGTTTTGTGGGTTCCATAATGAGTCGTTGTATTGATCACTATTTACACCAAATTTTGTTGCATTATCTAATTTTGTGTTTATAAGTGGAACCCTTATTTCGTAATAATTATTAATAAAATCTGTGCCAAGTCTGAAAATTGCTGTGAGGTCTTTGTCTCTAAGATTGTTGCCAGCTTTCGCAGTTTTTTCTGAGTGAAAGTACATAGCAAGTTTTTTAAACTGCCTTAAATCTTTGTTAGAAAAAGTTTGAAACGCTCCTTTTGTATCTCCCTTTTTTAAAGCAGAAAATTGTAATGTTATTGATTGCTCATTTGCCAAAAGATTTACACCATTGTTACTCAATGTTTGTTGTCTTTGTATATCTCTTGGTGTGCGATAGGGTAAAGGTTGCCTTGTGTCGTTTTCTTCAATGTTTACAGCACCTATGTTAAATGGTGTATTTGTGGCTATATTTTGTTGACCTGTATAGTCAATCTGAAATTTGTTCCTTCTCCAGATATTTCTAGCTAATTGAAACTGGCCAAAACGAACAACAGCTGTATCTTCAAATTCCGTCATAAACATTCTTATAAAACGGATTGATTTAAAATCGGGAATATTACCAACTTTGCTTGTGAAACTATTTATAGGGATACGAAGTTGATACCAAGTTTCATTTCTCGTTGTACCATTTGGAAGAGATACGTTCACTACTTTTTTATCTACTATATAATTAGTGCCAATCTGCATTTCAGGTGCAGAACTTACTTTTAAATCAACCTTATATTGATAATATTCCTCTGTTTCGTTTAATGTATTGTCTCTATTTAAATCTTCAGCATCAGGATAAAAAGTAGCTGCAGCTGTAAATTGCCCGCCATTATCTATTGGTGAATTACCTTCCGTACCATTAAAATTTTTGTAACGTGCAAGTAAACCATCTGTACCGGTAAAGCCATTAATTCCAATACTTCTATAATTCCTAAAATTATCGCTACTTGGGTCTTCTTGTGCTCTTTGTAAAGCAGGGGAGCCACTACCTACTACTGTTGCAAGGCTTGTAAGATAAGCTTGCCTTACCCTTGCCTCAGCAGTATCGCTAATGCCATCAAAACCTACATCTTGAAATTTCCTGTCATCAGGATTGTTGCTAAATGCATTGGTAACTTGTATTGGGTTTCTAGGAACTCTGCCCCAAATTACATTATCCATTGGTGCAGGTACATTCGGCGTAGTTATGCCATTTTCATACATCCTTCTACCGTCTTTTAAGACATCTTCAGATATATTTCCAAGATTAAAAATTAATTTGCCACCTGTAGCAGATGGTTTACCAATAAATGGATCTTGTATCCAGCCTTCTAAAAACTCTATATTAGCAGTTTCAAAATCTGTTTGGTCAATATTTCTTTGAAGACCACCCCATCTAGTTTTAGGGTTATTTAAATTCCCTTGTACATCTACATTAAGATCAAAATTATAAGGGCCTCGCTCTTTTGGATAATAAGCAAGGTCAAAAGTTTGTAATTGACTTTCTCCAAAACCTGTTGTTCGTTGAGGAAAAATTTCTTTCTGGTATACAGGTCTTACTCTCGGATCGCTCAATAAATTTGCATCGGTAATTGGATTGGTATTGGCTCTAAATTGTTGCATTACCTGCTCTATCTGATACCAAGCTATTTTTGCACGGTTTTTTCCATAATCTAAATTATTAGATAATGCAGCCTCAGGAAATTGTTGCGGTGTAGATGCAAGGCCCCAAGCTGTAGATGGAAAGCGTAAATCAATACCAGATTTGCTTCCTTCAAAATCATCAATGTAAATAACACCATTGCCACCTCTCCCTATTTGTGGGGCATGACCAGGTTTTAGTACTGCAGCTTCCAGGTATGCATTCATGTTAGATTGTGCACCAGGAGTAGGCGTATAAAAAGGAAGTTTGTCTAAAATTTTTGTCATCTTAGGCAAATCTTTTTTATAATTTACATCTAAACCATACATAGCATTTCTTATGGGATCTTCCCCTAAGTTTACTTTTGTAAAAAATGGTCTTTCGCTAAGGCGAACTGCCGTAGCTCCAAGTGATAATTGTGTTTTGATAGTATTTTTTAATTGGTAATCCAATCTTACACCCATAAAAGAACGCTGCTGTAAACCAAACGTAGCATTGTTTTCAAAACTTACTTGAACAGGTAAGCCAGAGTTTATGATTGCAGGGTTTGTCACTTTCAACGTTCCTAAATCATAATTAATATCATAATCTGTTCCTTCTTGTAAGAGCCTCCCCCCTGCAGTTACTGATACCGATCCTTTTGGAATATTGAAACCTATGCTTTGCTCTCCTGTCCCTCCAGATGTTTTGGCAGAACCTCTTAGCAGAAATCTATTAAGATTTGGATATTGTTGTGCTACTGCTTTAATGGAATCATACAAGGCATAAAACAACGTATCGCTTGCATTGAGAGGAATGGTATTGTAAACTTGTACTGCCAAGTCTCTTCCAAAAGGCTCCAACACAGGAAACATAATTCTACTGTACTGTGAGTTTACAGTAAAACTATCTATATAATCAAAAACACCATCTGGTTGTGGATCATTTTGGCTATTTAACCTATCCAAATTAATAAGTGATATGATTGGCTGGCCTTGATTTTTATCTCCAAATGATACATATCTTTTAGCACCAAGCCCGGGTTGTTCATACAATACATCTAACTTAAAATCTTCTCTTGAAAGATTGCCATAACCTACTGAATATACATTCTTCATCATCAAGCCCCAAATAGGAAGTGTAACACGCTGCGAAGTAGCTTTCAATAATTTTAAAAACAAGATTTTTTGTGTTGAACTAGCACTATCGGGAGGAACATCCTCAGAAAATTCACCTACTTGATAAATTTTCCCATTGTAAGAATATTGAAATGCAACGCCTAACACTTCATCAGTTTGTAAAGGCGAGCTAAGAGAAATTGTTCCTAATTGTTTGTTATAAACAAAAGACTGGTTATCTAATTTTCTTGCAAAGAATTTTTCAAAATCTTGCACTGGGCTTAGTCCTAAATTAGTAGTAAGATTGCTATATACCGCAGCGGGGTTTCTGGCATTGGGCAAACTTCTTACCTTGTTTAATAAATTGTTTGATTCATTTGTTGGTATCGCTAATGCACTAGTAGGAGTTACTAATGGTGAAAATGGATTTTTTTCACCAAGATCCATCAAGCCCACAACATCTCTCGTTTCTGTAGTTACACCATTTCTGTTTGTTACCCACACTTGCAATTTTAATATTTGTACTTGTGTTGTAATTGCAGGTGCGTTCTTCATCGTTTTATTATAGTTGTCTTTGAAGTATTGCGCTAGTAAAAAGTGTCTATTTTCTTCATATTCGTCACCCTTTATTTCAAAATTAGTTGCAGAGGAATTTCCTTGAAAATTTGCTGTTTGGCGAACTGACTTTTGATTTGCAAGTATTGCTGTAACAAATAATTTACCAAATTGAAGTTGTGTTTTTAGTCCAAACAATTGTTGCACACCTGGTATAAGCGTACCTTTAGATGCGAAATTTACTGTCCCTGCTTCAAATCTTTTTATGATATCATCTGGTTTGCCTGTAAAATCTAATTTTATTTGGTTGTCTAAATTAAAATTGGCTTGTGTATTATAGTTTATAGGAAACTTAAGCTTATCACCTATATTGGCATTCATATTTAGCTGCACATTGGGCTGAAAATCTAAACCACCACTTTTTCTTGCTCTCTCAGGTAAAGTAGGGTTGTCTATCCTTTGACCTTGATAACCAACTATAATATCAACACTTCCATTTGGTGTAATATCAATCTTGCCAGTACCAAAAAGGCGGTTAAATAGGCCATCAGTCAGGCTAAGTTTAGGTTTATTTAGTTTTCCTCTATTGAGTAAATTGGTTGTATTTGCTCTTTTCTTAAAATAAGCTTCATCAGACTGCTTGTTGCGCATTGCCCAAAATTCATTAAAACCATAAGTGGTTGGAGTTCGATAATACTTGTTACCAATTTTTTCGTAGACTGTATAAGTACGTGTTGTAGCATTGTAAACCACAGAATCTTTGTTTGTAGCACTAGGTAAATAGAATGTACCCCTATTCTTAGAAGAAACTCCATCTCCTCTACTGTCTTTTATTGGATAATGCACCACAGGAGGTGGAGTATCAACAATAATTTTTGTTGGGCCGTTGCTATATTTAGACACAGAATCGCTTGTTGTCCAGGCAGAAAACGCCAAAAAAGAGCAACAAATACCCAGTGCGAGAATTATTTTTTTCGTAAAAAGCATTAAGATAATAAGTTAACGTAGATCTAGTCTCAAATGGCTTTAAGGGCTTTTTTTATCAGGTCTTCTAATTTTATAATATCAGGCTCTGAGGTTAGTATTTTTTTGACAGACAATTCAGCCTGTTTTTGTCCAATTCCAAGTGCAAATAAAGCATTAATTGCATCTTTTTCCAAACTATTCGCTGCTTTACCCCAGTTTTGTGGAGTACTATCGAATTTCCCCCCTACTTTATCTTTTAGTTCCAGTACCAATCGTTCTGCAGTTTTTTTTCCTATTCCTTTAACGCTCTCTATTAGTTTAATATTGTTTGTAGCCACTGCATTTGCCACATCTTCTGGTTTCAAAGAAGACAACATCATACGTGCAGTAGCTGCACCAACACCAGATACGCTAATCAACATAATAAACATATCTTTTTCTTCCTTTTCAAAAAAGCCAAAAAGCGTATGTGCATCTTCTTTTACTTGCAAATAAATATATAACTTTCCTTCTTCTAAGGACTGTAATTGCGTGTAGGTATTTAAAGAAATGTTAATTTCATAACCAACCCCATTTACATCTACAATAACCTGTGCAGCAGTTTTAGCCACAAATTTCCCCTTCAAATAAGCGTACATATATTCCTATGTGTGATATACGAAAATACAATTTTTTGTTGTGAAAATAACCACTTTTATAAATTCATTCTTTTTTTACGAAAATCTTCGTGGATTTGTGGGGATTATAAGTAATTTCTACAAATCATTTCAATTATATTTACAAAATCTTAAACTAAATTTAATACGAAATCAATTTCAAAAATGGCTCAAATAAAAGCAGCAATAACAGGTGTGGGTGGCTATGTTCCCGAATATAGACTCACAAATAAGATTTTAGAAACAATGATAGATACAAATGACGAGTGGATAAGGACTCGTACAGGCGTAAGTGAGCGAAGGATTCTAAAAGGAGAAGGACTTGGAAGCAGCGATATGGGAGCTGAAGCGGTAAAAAATTTATTAGCAAAAAAAGGAATTTCTCCAGAAGAGATAGAATGTGTGATTTGTGCAACAGTAACCCCTGATATGCTTTTTCCTGCTACTGCAAATATTATTAGCGATAAGGTGGGTATGAAAAATGCGTTTAGTTATGATCTTGGAGCAGCATGTTCGGGTTTTTTATTTGCACTTACTACCGGAACCGCTTTAATTGAAAGCGGTAGGTATAAAAAAGTGATCGTAATTGGTGCCGACAAAATGAGTAGTATAATAGATTACACAGATAGAACAACTTGTGTATTGTTTGGAGATGGAGCAGGTGCAGTATTATTAGAACCTTCTGTTGATGAAAATGGGGTAATGGATAGTTTATTAAAAAGCGATGGAAGTGGTCGCCAATTTTTACACATGAAAGCTGGAGGATCTGTAAAACCTTCAACAGTAGAAACAGTGCTTGCAAAGGAACATTATATTTATCAAGAAGGACAATCTGTTTTTAAATTTGCCGTTAAAGGAATGGCAGACGCAAGCTATGAGTTAATGCAAAGGAATAATCTCTCTGGCAACGATATAGCTTGGCTTGTACCACACCAAGCAAATCTTAGAATTATAGATGCAACCGCCAATAGAATGGAATTGCCTAAGGAAAAAGTAATGATAAATATTGAAAAATATGGCAATACAACTGCTGGTACTATTCCACTTTGCTTGTGGGATTGGGAAAGCAAATTAAAAAAAGGCGATAATCTTATTCTTGCTGCATTTGGAGGAGGTTTTACTTGGGGAGCAACTTGGGTAAAATGGGCTTATGATGGTAAATAATCCTCAAACGAGTATTTATTTTCATACGTAAATAAAAGAAATAAATAGAAATGTTTAATAATTATAGCATGAAAATTTTAATCCTTTTTGCAATTATTTTTATTTGCTTTACAAATTACAGTGATGCACAAAGTCGTTACATTGTTCGTTTTAAAGATAAAGGCACAAACCCATTTTCTCTTAGTAATCCTTCCCAGTACCTAAGCAATAGGGCTTTGCAGCGAAGAACTCGCTATAATATTGCTATCGATAGTGCGGACATGCCAATAACTCCACGTTATATTGATAGCGTAAGACTTTCTGGTACAGTTATCATTCTAAATGCTTCTAAATGGCTTAATCAGGTAACAATTCAAACTACAGATGCGCTAGCCTTGTCAAAAATAAATAATCTACCTTTTGTAAAGAGTGCTTCAGCGGTTGCAAACCGCAACGGTGAAAACAATATACCAAGTAATAAAACACTGGAAACAACCTTAGATTTTCCCTTAGATCCTTCAAGTTTTGTAGCAAAAACCACATCAGATGTTTATAGTTATGGGAGTTCTAATAACCAAATTAAAATTCATCAAGGAGAGTTTTTACATAACCATGGGTTTAAAGGAGATGGGATGCAAGTAAGTGTATTAGATGCAGGTTTTTTTCGTTATTTAACACTACCTACTTTTGATAGTGTTAGACTGAATAATCAAATAATAAATATATGGGATTTTGTAGCAAATAATCCAAGTGTAGATGAAGACCATCCCCACGGAATGAATTGCTTGAGTGCAATAGCTGCAAACTTACCTGGCGTTTTTGTAGGTACTGCCCCAAAGGCAAACTTTTGTTTGTTTAGAACAGAAGATGTGGCTAGCGAGACAAGAATTGAAGAACACAATTTAGCTGCAGGTTTAGAAAGAGCAGACAGCATTGGTGTAGATGTTTGTTCCATTTCTTTGGGTTATAATCAATTTGATTTTGCTAGTCAAAATTATACGTACGCAAACATGGATGGAAATACAGCAATGTGTACCATAGCTGCAGATTTTGCTGCAAAAAAAGGAATGCTTCCTGTTGTTGCTGCAGGTAATGAAGGTGCAAGCACATGGAAGTTTATTACCGCACCAGCTGATGGAGATAGTGTGCTTACGGTTGGCGCAGTGAGCAATACGGGTGTAGTTGCAAGTTTTAGCAGCTGGGGCCCTACGAGTAATGGGAGGGTAAAACCTAATTTAGCTGCAGTTGGTTTAGGAGCAATTGTTGCAAGCCCAAGTACAGGCTTACCTGTAAATGGCAATGGTACATCTTTTGCTACACCTAATCTTGCAGGGCTTGTAACTTGCTTATGGCAAGCTTTTCCCGAGTACAATAATATGACCATCATAGATGCCATGCAAAAATCTGCAACAAGAGCCACAAACCCAGATGATAGGGTGGGGTATGGTATCCCTGATATGAAGAAGAGTTTTGCAATTCTTTTGCAAAAATCTTTTACCCAGAATGTACAAATTACTGGTTGCAATGCCAATGTAAATTTGAATGTTAAATACGATAATACGATGAATGTGGTGATAGAGAAAAAACTAGCGGGCCAAACCGCCTATACCACCTTTAAAACATTTACTGGTATCGCTGGTTTTACAACGAAGCCTTTAACTTTTACAGATTTTTTTGAACCAAAAAATGGTGATGTGGTAAGTTACAGGGTGAGGTTGGATATAGCTACTGACACGAGTTTTTATTTGAGTACAATCACAGTAAATGTGCCAGCTATTTGTGTGAATCCAATTGATGAAGTAAAAATAAACCCTAATCCAATTGTAGATGTTGCAAACATAATTGTAAGTAGAGCTACAGCTACCAAAATTAGTATTTTGGTTACTAATGCTGCAGGGCAAAAGTTGTACGAAACTACCTACCAACAGTCTTCAGGGCCTTTCATAAAAACTATAGATATGAAAAGTATGAGTAAAGGGATATACTTTATCACTGTTTTTGCAGATGATAAAAAAATTACAACACGAAAAGTCTTTAAAAAGTAAGTACTGCTACAAACATAGTATCTGCTTGCGTTTCATATCCTTTAATATAATCCATCTGTAATACCTGCAGATGGAATTTTTCTTTTAAGTAATCCACCACATCTTCGTTTTCTTGTTTAAATACAGAACAAGTAATGTAGAAAAATAAGCCTTCTTTTTTTAAGAGAGGCATAACAGTTGATGCAATTTTTTGTTGTGTAGTCGTGAATACTTTTATATTTTTTTCTTCAAAAAATGCTAATTGTTCAGGTGTACGAGCCCACGTTCCACTGCCGGTGCATGGTGCATCGCATACAATAATATCGTATTTTTTTTCTGGTAATTTTGTTTTTGTGTCTAAAATATCTACTACAGATGCATGGTAGTTTTTTATTCCTGCTTCTTTAAATCTACTGCGCAAATTGTTAAGCATATTTGGCCTTAAATCTGAAACATTCAAGTCTAAATGACCGTGTAAAAGGTCATACAACAAAATAGATTTACCACCACTTGCTGCACAGCAATCCCATACCGTCGGTTCTTTCGGAAGAAAAACTTCTGGTTTTAATAAATAATTAAATACTTGCTGCGAGTTTTTATCTTGTACAACGATATCTTTATTTATTGCGAACAATTCATCTATTTTGATAGCGCTTGGCAATGCAATACAGGTTGTTGTTATTTCTTCAAATGGAACGTTTTCGGTTGTAAGTTTTTCCAATACTTCTACAATTTTCATTGGCCTAGTTCTTATAAAAACCAAAGGCTGTTTAAGAAAAGAAGAGCCGAATTTTTGTGCATCAATTCCTTCTCCTAAATAATCTGCAAAAGAAAAAATATCGTTTACATCCATTCCAAGTTCCATAAACTTTTTCTCTTGAGTAATTTTTATTTTATCATTGAGTTGAGGCGCAACATCAGCAAGGGTTTCATTGCTTGTTTGATTGGATAAGAAAATACTAGCAATAATCTTTTCTTCTATCGATTTGTTTTGTAATGCACTGCCTATTCTAAAATAACCATAACAAAACGTTGCAATATTTTTTCTATCCTTGGAACCATATTTTTTATTGGCTGCAAAAAATCTTTTTAGCTGGTGAACGAGTGGTTCTCCTTTTTTTAAAGTTTCTATAAAGCTTACCGCTGATAAGATATGTGAATGGTGGCGACTCAAATTTTTTTGTAAAGGTAGTCGTTTAGTTTTTTGGCTAAAAGCTAAAGAAGAAAAAAGTTAAAAAGAGAGGGGTATGCTTTACGTTCCATCTTTTTCTTAGTGTGTTGGTCGTATTTCCCCGAAAGCTCTTGCTAAATCAATCGCTTAAATAAAACCTCAATATATATGAAGATGAAGAGTGCGACCCTCCTTTCGGCGGGTAGGCAGCCTATAAAGATCATTAGAGCGGTAATGCCCAACAGCAAAAAAATATCAGGTCAAAGTTTTTAAAATAGAACATAGATTTTAATGATAGTTGGGGCTAAAAATCATGTATCTGTGTAAATCAAGTAAATCTTGACAATCTGCGTTCTAAAAATGCATTGAATGAGCGTTTATGATTTATATTTGCCCATCTAAAAACTAAATAAATAAACAAACATGAAAGTAACAGTTGTAGGCGCTGGAGCAGTTGGCGCATCTTGTGTAGATAATATTGCTCGCAAGCAATTATGCGATGAGTTGGTAGTAGTGGATATTAAAGAAGGTTTTGCTGAAGGCAAAGCGATGGATTTAATGCAGACTGCACAATTGGAAGGCTTTGATACCAAAATTATTGGTAGTACAAATGATTATAGCAAAACTGCAGGAAGTACAGTGGCTGTTATTACATCTGGTATTCCTCGTAAGCCTGGTATGACACGTGAAGAATTGATTGGTATAAATGCAGGTATTGTAAAAACCGTTGCAAAAAATATTCTAGAGTTTTCTCCAAATTGTATCATTGTTGTAATAAGCAACCCTATGGATACAATGACTTACTTGGCATTGAAAGAAACAGGTTTACCAAAAGAAAAAATTATAGGTATGGGTGGCGCATTGGATAGTGCACGTTTCCGTTATTATTTATCTCAAGCTATTGGTTGCAGTGCAAATGATTTGTCTGCAAATGTAATTGGTGGCCACGGTGATACAACGATGATCCCTCTTACAAGATTGGCAACTTATTGTGGTGTACCTGTATCTCAATTTTTAGATACAGAGCGATTACAAAAAGTAGCAGCTGATACAATGGTTGGTGGTGCAACACTTACTGGATTACTTGGTACGAGTGCTTGGTATGCACCTGGTGCAGCAGGCGCAGCAGTTGTAGAATCTATCGTAAGAGATGAAAAGAAAATGATTCCTTGCTGTGTTTATTTAGATGGTGAGTACGGACAAAAAGATATTTGTATTGGTGTACCGGTGATCATTGGAAAAAATGGCTGGGAAAAAATTGTAGATTATAATTTGAATGAGGAAGAAAAAATAGCTTTTGCTAAGAGTGCAGATGCGGTGAGGAGTATGAATAGTGTGCTTTCAAGTATGTAAAGAATTTGACAATTTCATTATCATAAAATTTGAAAATTGCTCAATTTGAAAATGTGAAAATAAAGAAAGGCTGCGTAGCTATTGTGAGGGCACTGAAAAACTACCTCTAAATAAAATGGCTTAAACTTTAAATCAGTTTTAGCCATTTTCTTTGCTGTATTTTTAAACTTAAAAGTTTTAAAATCAAATAAGCTACTCTAACGTTGCTTATTTTGTTTTTCTATCAAGATTATTGACTCGACTTTTTCTAAGAGAACTTTTTCAGTGCCCTCTAAAATTAAGCCCGGTATTTTTTAGTTTGCAGTAAAATTATTTTGTTGCATAAACCACTTTTAAAAACTCCGCAGAAGTTTGTTTCCACTTGGTTAATTGTTGAGCTGTGAATATAGTTTCCAACTGACTATCTCTTTTATTTGCGATTTCTGTAAAAGATCCTTGAGTCTCTTTTGCTTCAACTTCGCTTGTACTCAACCCTTCGCTTGCATTTGCCCTAGCAGTAAAGTATTCTAAAAAAACAGGGTATAGCTTTCCGCCTTGTGGGTTAGTTATACTCAAATCCGATTGCAACTTAAGCAAAGTAATTTTTGTAAGTTCATGAGGCTTTTTTTGTTCGGTATTAGCACCGGCACCTACAACCATTGCAGATTGTGCGTTAATTGAACCTGCAGTTAAAAGCAATACAAATAAACTGAGCATTAATTTTTTCATCATATACATTTTAGGTTACTAAATTAAATTTTTTATTTGAAACGATACAAGAAATCTTTATTTAAAATAGCAAAATGGCATTTTATATAAAAACTTGTTTCAAAATGATATTATACAAAACATTCGCTTTATTAGGTTTATTCCCTAAATATTATCCTCCTACACCTCTCGGTATTAATCTGTTAATTTCCTCTTTATTGTCTTCTTTTTCTTTTTGCTTTACTGCTTTACCAAAATTTTTAAGGCTATAAGTAAATGTAAGCATAAAATATTGCTGTAATACTACACTTTGGGCGTCTTCTATATATCTGGCATCTACTGTTCTTGTAATACTTTGATTTTGTTTTAATAAATCGAATACAGATAATTTAAGCTCTCCTACTTGTTTCTTCAAAAACTTTTTACCTATAGCTGCATTCCACAATCCAAATTTTTGATTAAACCCCGCAGAAAGTCCGGTATTTACTTGATAGTTTACATCGTTCTGTACAAACCAACCGCTTTTTGTCAATAGGTTTAATTGTATCCCTGCATTTTGGTTTACAAAGTTGGTATTGCTAGTATTTCCTTTAGCCTGGTTAAAATTTGCCGCATAAGAAATATTAAAATCTATAAACTCACTAATGTTACTAGCAAGGTTAAATCCGGTACTATATCCAATATTTTTAGTTACAATTTCCTTCGTATTTATTAATCCGGGAAGTCTTTGCAAATTTATGCTTCCATTTAAATTTAGTACAGATTTTATAGGTTTTATGGGGAAGCTATAAGTAACAAATGCTCTTGCAGTTCTGTATCCATTTAGGTTTACAGGTTTTGTAAGTTGTGACCCTTTTTTGATGGTAACTCCTTTTTGTATGAGAGAGTCATTATTTGGAATAAATGTAGCGTTTGTTATAAAATCGCTAGCTTGTTGCAGAAATGCTCCTACAAAAAAGCTCTTGCTTTTTTTTGAATCTGTATAAGTAAGTCTACTTCCCAAAAAGTTTGTATAGGATTGTGTTAAACCTGCATTACCTACACTAGCCCTTAGCGGATTACTGAGATTTACAACATCTTGTAGTTGATTTACACTAGGAAAATTTGTAGAGGCTCTATAAAATACCCTTATAGAACTCTTCTTGCTAAACTTTTTTCTATAAGTTAAGTTCCCAAGCACATTAGAAAAAGTTGCTTTTACATTAGTTGCAGTAGGGAAAACTCTATCGCTTTTTAAATTACTTGTTTGATAGCTTAACCCTACCTGAAACAACTCTTCCTTACCTGGAACAAACCGATAAGTTATTCCTGCATTGTTGGTAGTAATTATATTGTCAAATTTATTGGAAAGTAGTGTGTCAAATTTGGAATACTTTGTACCATCGAAACCAAAAGTTTGTTGGTCTGCTTTACTTTTTTGTACAGAAGGATTATAATCAAATTGTAACTGGGCTTTTTTGGTAAGAGGTTCTGTATATGCAACAGATGCTGCAGTCCCTTCCGTATAACCTACGTTATCTAAATATTGATTTTGCAAAGAATCTTGAATGAGCGTATTGGTTTTAAAAAACCTAAAATCTGCATCTACAATATTTTCCGAATTATTTTGGGTAAAAGTATTGTTTAATCCAAATGAAACAGACCGACCTTTCTTTGGAAAAGCATGTCTGAATAAAATACTGTTTCTTATATTATATCCATTTCGTTTGCTACTATTTATATTGCTAGATGTATTTGCGGTATCATAAAAAGCTTTTGCGCCACGGCTACTAAAAATACTTTGCAAACTGCTATTGCTTGCTGCATCTGAATTTTGAAAACTTATATTTGGAATAATAAATAAACTATTAGCAGAATCAAAAGTAAATTCCAATCGCATGTTTATTCTATGGTTGGTATTTTTTGTAAGATTATCTGATGTTTGTTTGGAAAATAAACTTGTATCTGTTTTTAAAAAATTCTCTGTGTTTACATTTGAAACATTTCTATTCTCACTATTGTTGAAAAAATAACTACCCGATACATCTAGTTTTTTTCCATATTTATTTGTAAAGTTTATTCCAATTGCATTTGTTACGCTAATTCCGTTTGATGGAGCTACACCAAAATCATTGCTTTGCCCACCACCTGGTCGTCCACCACCGCCGCCACCTCTATTATTACCGGATGAGCCTGTAGCACCCAACAAATCTTGCGATGAAAAATTTTGTGCATTAATATTATTGAAACTACCAACAAATGAAAGGCGTCTGTTATCTTTTAAAAATGTACTATTTCCTCCAAGGTTATATCGGCTATCTGTACCTGCACCTGCATATATACGACCGAGGTTTCCGTTTTTCATACCAGATTTAGTTACAATATTTATCGCTTTTACTGAGTTGCCATCATCAAAGCCCGAAAGCCGAGACTGATCGCTTTGCCTATCAAAAATTTGAATTTTATCAACCATTTCAGATTGCACATTTTTTAATGCGGCTGAGGCGTCATCACCAAAAAAATCTTTTCCATCGATAGTAACTTTTTTTACAGTTTCGCCTTGTGCGGTTACAGTGCCATTTCTATCTACTGTAACCCCAGGTATTTTTTTAATAAGGTCTTCGGTAGTTGCATCTCTGTTTACCTTGTACTGGCTTGCACTATATTGAATAGTGTCTTCTTTTTGCGTAACGGCTGCTATGGTAGATTTTATCGTTATCCCGGTTAAATTCTTAGCGGCTATGGTTAACTTTATATTTGGAAGCTCTTTTTTAATATTAAAAACATCTATATAACTGCTATACGCTTCATGGTTGATTGAATTTATTTTCACCATAAAACTATCCGGTTCTAAATTTTGAAAATCAAAACTTCCACTTTTATCCGTAATCATCTCATTTACTAGTGAGCTGTCTTTTTGTTTTAAAAGCGAAACTATGGCACCCATTATCGGTTTTTCATCTGTATATTCAACTATCTTTCCTTTTATAGAACCAGTTTGTGCTTCTGCCTTAAATAATATTGCTACAAAAAGCAACAACATGATGCCTATTTTCTTCATTTAAACTATTTTAATGATTTTGTTTATTCCGTTTTTAACTATAATGATGCAGCAGAAAATATTAATAGCTTGTCTATAGACTTACTATTAATTTGTCTTCGCCTGTGAGTATATGTAGATAATTTGTTAAACATATACGCAAAGGTCGTGATTATTAGTTTTATATCAGTTAAATTGCAACCCTAAATAAAAGTATTGTATGAGTTATAACAAAATGGTTTCTATAACTGGCCTTAGTGGCTTATTCGAATTGGTTTCTTCAAAAGCCGATGGCGGCATTGTACGTTCGCTAGAAGATAAATCTGTGAAATTTGTGAGCAATCGTGTACACAGTTTTTCACACTTAGAAAGTATTGAAATTTTTACCGTAAACGATAATGTAAATCTTACAGAAATTTTTCTGGCTATGAAGGCAAGTAAAACAGCTTTGCCAGATGCATCAAATGCAAAAGCTATCAAAGCATATTTCGAAAAAGTATACCCAGATATGGATTTTGAAAGAGTGTATGCAAGTGATATGAAGAAAATGATAAAATGGTTTGAAATCCTTGATAAAGCCGATATAGAAATAAAACTTACAGAACATACGCCTGAAGAAGAAGCAGAAGAAAAACCAGTTGCAGAAAAGAAAACAGTAACTGCAAAAACGGTAACACCAAAAGCTGCGGCAGTAAAAAATGGACCGGCTAAAAAAATAAACACACCACGTAAAATGGCATAAGATATTTCTTGCTTAGGCGCAAAGAGATCGCAGAGGCGCAAAAGAAATTTTGCGCCTTTTGTTTTGCTCATTTCCAACTATAAATGAATATCAAAAATTAAATCATGACTTACACCGCAGATATAAAAAAACTAGAAAGAAATTTTCTCCCAAAAGATTATACTATAACAACATGGGCATCACTAGAGCCGTATTTTAAAACCTTGCTTGATGCTGAAATTACAAGTAAATCATCATTAGAACAATGGATGCAAAATCTTAGTGAGCTTGAAGCTGCAGTAAATGAAGATGCCTGCTGGCGACAAATAAAAATGACTTGCGATAACGAAAATAAGGCACTGGAAGAAAGTTTTAATTTCTATTGCGAAGCAATTGAACCAAATATAAAACCGTATAGTGATGGGCTAAATAAAAAATTATTAGCTTCTCCATTTTTACAAGAATTGGACCAAGAAAAGTATTTTACTTATTTGCGTAGCACAAAAAAAAGTATTGCATTATTTAGAGAAGAAAATATACCATTACAAGCAGAAATAGCGGTGCTGCAGCAACAGTTTGGTCAAATAACTGGTGCCATGATGGTAGAAGTAAATGGCGAAACATTTACCTTACAACAAGCAGCTAAGTTTTTAGAAAATGAGGATAGAAACTTGCGTGAAGATGTTTACAAAAAAATACAAACCAGAAGATTAGAAGCCAAAGAAAAATTAAATGAGTTGTACGATTCGCTTATTGTACTTCGCAATAAAGAAGCAGCCAATGCAGGGTTTGAAAACTATAGAGATTACCGTTTTGAAGAGGTTGGTAGATTTGATTACAACAAAGAAGATTGTTATAAATTTCACGATGCAGTAAAATTATATGTATTGCCATTGGTAAATGACATTTATAGAAAGAAAAAAGAAAAACTTGGAGTAGATGTTTTGCGTCCATGGGATTTAGATGCAGAGCCAGCAGGCACAAAACCACTACGCCCATTTTCAACTGGCGAAGATTTACTCAATAAGTCTATTGACTGCTTTACAAAACTTCGTCCATTCTTTGGAGCATGTTTGCAAAAAATGAAAGATATGCAACATCTGGACCTGGAAAGCAGAAAAGGAAAATCTCCTGGTGGGTATAATTGTCCACTTGCCGAAAGTGGCGCTCCATTTATTTTTATGAACGCTGCCGGACAAATGCATGATGTAACAACCATGGTGCACGAAGGTGGGCATGCCGTACATTCTTTTTTGGCGCACCCGCTACCACTTAGCGGATTTAAAGAATACCCAATGGAAATTGCGGAAGTAGCTAGTATGGCTATGGAGCTATTTAGTATGGATTATTGGGATTCTTTTTTTAATAACGCAGACGATCTGGCAAGAGCAAAAGAACATCAACTAGAAAGAGTGATAACCATTTTTCCATGGATTGCTATTATAGATAAATTTCAACATTGGCTATATGAGCATCCTACACATAATCATGAAGAGCGCACAACTGCATGGGTAAGCATACTCAATGAATTTGCAGATGATGTAATAGATTATGATGGTTTAGAAAACTTTAGAAGCAATGCTTGGCAACGCCAATTACATTTATTTGAAGTGCCGTTTTACTACATTGAATATGGTATTGCCCAGCTTGGCGCCATTGGTATGTGGATGCAATATAAAGCAGATGCACAAAAAGCTTTAGATAATTATTCTAAAGCCCTAAGCCTTGGAGGAACAAAAACATTACCCGAGTTATACAAAGCTGCTGGGTTGGAATTTGATTTTAGCCCTGAGAAAATAAAAATATTAATGGATTTTGTGAAGGGGGAAATGAGTTAGGTTTTTAACTGCAAATTTTACTTCGCAAAAAAGACAGACCACAAAGACGCTAAATAGCAAAGGATAATCCTTTAAAGATTCGTAAACTTTGGATTAGTGATTCCTTGCTTTTTTATCTTGTCGTTATTTTGCAGCTTTCTGCCTTTTCTGTTCAAACCCTTTCTCTCTTTTAGATTTGCACAATTTCTCTACAATACACTAGCACACTAAATTTAATGGTATTTTTACTAGCAATTCATTACGAGCTTTTATGACAAAAAAGTATTTCTATTTATTAGGCGTTCTCTTCACTGTTATTTCTGCAAATGCGCAAACCAGTATGTCTGCAAAAATTAATAAGCTTAATTTATATGCAGGCATAGAAGTAGGTGCAAAGGGCGTAAAAATGACTATTTTACAAATGCCAAAAAATGCATCCAATACTGGTGCATATACTTCTGTAAAAGACACCTCCATTAATACTGATTTTATTTCGTTTACTGATGTTTCGTTTAACAATACAGTAAAAGGGTTGGTGGATTTATTTGGAGTAGCCACAAACGAATACGGAATTACAAGTAATAAAATTTATACTGTTGTTAGTAGCGGTGTAAAAGGCCAAGCAGAGAAAGAGAACAAAATGAATTTGATAAAAGTTTTAGCTGATTCATTTAAGCTTGCTATTAAGGATTCAGGAAGAAAAGTACCGATCATTGGCCCAATGGAGGAAGCAATACTTTCTCACATAGGAATAGTACCTGAAAGTAGGCGGTATAATACATTTTTAATAGATATTGGCAGTGGTAATACAAAAGGCGGATATTTTAAGAATGGAAATACAAAAGAACTAAAATTATTTACCCTTACTTGGGGTACAAAAACTATTGCAAATGCTACGGACAAAAGAACTACGGAAGATAGGTCTGTTCCAAATTACCAGAAGCAGTTAAGTAGAGTATTGTCGGGTGAGCCAGAGCAAGAAATCATATATGCAGTAAATGAAAGCGGTGCGTATAATATGAACGATTATTTTGCTTTTAGCGGTGGTATTGCATGGTCTATTGCAACATTGCTTTATCCCGAGTTGCAAGAGAATTCTGTAGTGCCATTTACCTATAATGAACTTGTAAATTTTAATGATAAACTAGGCAACAACTTCACATCACTATTACCAGAAAATATTATAAAAGGTATAACAGATGTTACTGCAGATAAAGTGGCAATTGCTGCAGAAGCCACTAAAGTGCATAAGGTCTTTGACCAAAAATCTTTAATAGCCGGTACTGGTCTACTTTTAAAGATTGTGAGGCAATTTGAAGGAACATTGGAAAAAAAGCAGTTTTTTCTAGTTAAAAATGGTCAAGTTGGGTGGATTTCTGCTTACGTAAATCAAGAGTTGCATAATTAAAAAAAAATATACATCTTTGCAGTGTTAATCTCACCTACGGAAATCCTCAAACACGAAACTTAGCTTATGTACGAGGACAAAGATAAAAAATACGACATTTTACTAAACGCTGCAATAGTACTACTTATAGTATCTGCTATACTATTGGGCTTTTCTATTTACAAGGTGTACTTTAAAGAACCTAACACGAGTGATAAAAAAAATGTTATTGCGTCCTCAGGTAAGCTGGTGTCTTCTACTCGAGATTCTTTACAAAGTGTTTATAGTAACACCATTAAAGAAATAGACACAGGTTTGCTTAACAATAATAATAGGGACACTGCATTACAAGCAAAATATGAAGAAATGGATGTCCTAAAAACTGAGATTGCATCTCTATTAAAAGGGCAAACAGAAAACGATTTAGCCAGCGCCAAATTGAAAATAGAAGAGTTACAGCTTAAAGTAGCTTTGCTCCAAAACCGATATACCGGAGTAGAGGCTGAAAATAAGCGACTATTATCTCTTATTAACCAGCTTATGGCTGCTAATAAAGCAAATAATGGTAATTTGTCTAACGCTACAATTGTAGAAATTGCTAAGTCTGTACTCAAGGAAAATAATAGCACAAGCACCAACACTTCCAACAGCAATTCAAGCACAATTGCCTTAGATGCTCGCCTTTATGCGGTGGCGGAAAATAACAACAAGGAAATAGAAACCTCTTCTGCAGATGATGCTGATAAAATAAATGGTTCTTTCGTTTTCAAGAACAATTCGGGTAAAGGCAATGGCGAAGTAATAGTAATAGTAATGCAGCCTGATGGGAAAGTTGTAAAAAATTCTGTTTGGGAAACTGGTACATTTGAAACAAAAGATGGCAAAAAAATTTACTCTAAGAAAATATTTACAGAACCACAAGGTGAAGAAAAAAGATTAAACTTTTCGCTTAGTCCCGATGGTTTTATGAAAGGTAATTATACCATGCAGGTATGGTATAATGGTAATATGATTGCAAGAGCTGTAAAGGTGATGGGGTAGAATTATTTTTCGTAACTATTTTTTATGGCAGATACTGCAAAAGAAATTATTACGGCATCAACCGTATATCTTATAGATAAAAAAGTTTGAATTCCTCTCTTACAAATATTGGTGTGCATTATAGGTTGCCGTTGAATGCAATAAATAATCTCACATTTGCTCGAGGCGCTGCGTTCATGTAATATTTGTAATGTAATGATCAAAGATTTTATAGAAATATTAAAACGCCTCCACATGCACTAATGACCAAACACTAATGCAAGCTATTCCTATCAATGTGTCATTTTAAGATGAAAAATGCAACATAGCGTGCTAAAAAATGTATGATTTATCAATGATGAATACAACTACAAAGCATTGTTTTTTGGACAATCCAAACACTTGATTTTAGTGGGCATCCAATACATACATCAGATATTAATTTGCAAGGAAAGTGCGAGCCTACGATGTTTGAAATTATACCTCATTATTCGGAAAAAGTCAAGCTAGAGACGTTAGAAGAAAATAAATAAACCCTTACACTTATACACCCAAGTTATACAGCTATACAATTCAGTTATTTTATACAAGAAATTGTAATGAAGTTTACGAAGTAACTTAAAAATAGTTTTATGAAAAAATTATTATTCATTTGCTTTACCCTTTTTACTGCGCATTTGCTTGCACAAAACAATACGACAAAAAAACCTACTGTTATAGATTTTCATGCTTTTTACAATGATTTCAATACAGCTCAGTTAATGAAAACAAATTCATTGGGCAATGTATTGAGCAATAAACTTTGGAGTCCACTGAGCAGTATGCAAGTAGGCCTTGGCATGAGTTACTTAAAAGGGATTACAAAAAGAATTGATGCTGTGGGTACGATAGATGGTAGTTATTTAGATTATCTTTTTGCAAATGGAACTTCAAATGGTAGTAGCCAATTCTTATTAACCTCTCAAGTATCAGCTAACGTAAAACTGCTTACCGATAAACATCCTGTAGTACCCTTTCTTTCAGTGGGTATGGGCTTTTCTATTTATGATGGCAATACTGGCATTTACATACCAACAGGCTTAGGTTTACAATTTAATATTTTTACCGATGCGTATGTTTTTACAAATGCGCAATATCGCTTTGCATTATCCAATAATATAAACGATCATTACAATTATAGTGTAGGAATAGGCACACCCATTTGTAACACAAAAAAGCCTATTGTAATAAAACCTATTCCAATATTGCCAGTGGTTGAAACGGTTATTACTCCTGAAGTAAAAGCAATAATAAAAACAATTAGCATATCAGTAATTGATGAAGCTACGGGACAACCATTACCTTCTGTAATAATAACACTTGATGGCCCGGGAGGAAAAAAACTAAGCGGAACTTCAGATGCAAACGGGAAAGTTTTATTTAATGAAATGCCGGCAGCAAACTATTCCGTAAGTGGAATTTTAAATAACATCAATACCAGTACAAAAAATATTTCTTTAATAGATTTTAGCAATACCAATAATGAAATTAGCATTAACATAACACACAATGATCCAAGGTTTACTTTAGCTGGTATTGTTGTAAATAAAACTACAAACAAACCAGAAGGCAATGTAGATGTAACCGCCACCAACATTACACAAAACAGCATCAATACTCAGCAAAGTAAGATGGACGATGGTAGTTTTAATATACAGCTAGATGCGAATAGCGATTTTAGTATTGTGGGAAGAAAAGCAAGTTACTTATCAAACATAGAAAAGGCTAGTACAAAAGGTTTGAATAGGAGTACTTCACTTTATTTAAAATTAGAATTAGATGTACAAGAAGTTACCGCATCCAAAAACATTGTGTTGAACAATATTAATTTTGAAAGTGGAAAAACAAATTTCAATATAGTATCATCTTCAGATTTAAATAAGCTAATTCAATTTTTAAAAGATAACCCATTACTTAAATTAGAAATTCAAGGTCATACAGACAATGTAGGAACAGTATCAGGAAATATGAAACTGAGTCAAGCTAGGGCAAATAGTATTGTTGCTTATTTAATAAAAAATGGTATTGAAAACAACAAATTAAATGCAAAAGGATATGGCTCAAATAAACCAATTGCTAATAACGGCACTCCAGAAGGTAAGGCGCAAAATAGAAGAGTAGAAATGAAATTAATAAATTAATGAATTTTATTTGACGATATTACTTTAATTCAACTCATTTTTTACAAATGAGCCGGCTTAATTTGACAAAATATTTTCATACTTTTAGTTTATGAAAATATATAGTTTTTTACTATTCACTTTTGTATGTAATGTTTTATTTGCCCAAAAACAACTTCTTGTAAGTACCTATACAACTGGAAAAGGGGAGGGTGTTTATTTATACAATTTTAATGCTACTACTGGCGATGCCAACTTGCAACATGTAATAAAAATAACCAACCCGTCTTTCCTAGCAGTTGCACCAAATAATTCATTTGTATATGCGGTAAATGAAGAAATGGATAGCACCATTAATGGTAAAACTGGCTATATAAGTTCTTTCAAATTAGATAAGAAAACAAACAGTTTGGTTAAGCTAAATAAACAAACTTCAGTAGGCGCCAACCCTTGTTATGTGAGCATAACAAAAAATGGAAAATGGATTTTTGTAGGTAATTACACTGGTGGCTCATTAACATTGTTACCTGTAGAAAAAGATGGTTCCATTGGAACCCCAAAACAGAGCATACAGCACCAAGGTTTCAGTATTAATAAAGCTAGACAAGCTTCTCCTCATGTACATGCAACCGTACTTTCGCCGGACAATAAGTTTTTGTATGTGCCAGATTTAGGCATAGACAAAATAATGATTTATGCTTTCGATGATAAAGCAGGTTTTCTTAAATTGTATGACAGCGCTGCATCTATACCTGGCAGCGGACCTAGGCATTTTACTTTTAATGCTGCAGGTACTTATGCTTACTTAATGCAAGAGCTTTCTGGCAACGTAATTTGTTATGCAGTAAAAAATGGAAGACTAATAGAGCAACAAAGTATTTCTTCTTTAGCTAAAGATTATAATGGCACTATAGGGTGTGCTGATATTCATGTTTCTAACGATGGACGCTTTTTGTACACTAGCAATAGGGGAGGAAAAAGTAATACTATTGCAATATTCTCTATAAATAAAGTAACAGGACAATTAACTTTTGTTACTACACAGTCTACCCTTGGTGAAAAGCCTCGTAATTTCAATTTTGATCCCTCAGGAGATTTTTTATTGGTAGCAAATCAAAGTTCTAATAACGTTGTAATTTTTAAAATAGACAAACGTACAGGATTACTTACAGACATTGGAAAGCAGATAGTAGTCCCTAACCCTGTTTGTATAAAATGGTTGTAACAAGATTTGTTTTTTTGTAAATTTTTTACATTTTCAAATATTCTCAACTTAACGGTTTATTTGCTATCGTCTATAAGTATAAACGGTACTACTTTATAGCTCAAAGTAAAATACAATATGCATAATACCAACCTACAATTTTTAAAAAATCACATCCTTATTAGACCAATTTTTACTGCATAAATGATAACGCCCACGGTATTCTTTACATTCATCTTTTCTTGTATTTTCAATCGGTGACCCTCCACAGTTCTTACGCTTAAAAATAGTTTATCTCCTATTTCTTTATTAGTCATTTCCTGACAAAGCAAAGTAATGATCTCTTGTTCCCTATGCGTAAATTTAGGTTTTTCTGATTTTTTATATGGATTAAACCGGCTTTTTGCAATCATCTGTGTAAGCCTATTACTAGTGGTTTTACAATAATAGGGATACCCCTGGCTAACGGTTTTTATAGCTTCTACAATTTGATCCTTTCCTGTGTTCTTTAGTAAAAATCCCTTTGCACCGGCTTCTAGCATATCTACAATTAAATCGTCTTCATCAAACATACTTAAGCCAATGATGCCCGTCTTGGGCAATAAGGCAGAAATTTTTTTAGCCGCTTCAATGCCATCCATTATTGGCATTTTTATATCTGTAACAACTATATCGGGCTTAAGCTTTTGAACTAACTCAACAAGTGCTTTACCATCTTCTGCTTCACCTAAAAGTGTTATCCCTTTTTGTTTTGTGAGCATTAGCTTAAACCCATCTCTGAAAATTTCATGATCATCTGCAATTACAATAGTAATTTTTTTATCTATTTCCATTGGTTTTCAATAAGGCATTGTTACTGTAAAATTTGTTCCTTTCCCAGGTTGCGAAGTTATTTTTAGTTTCCCATCTAAAACTTCGGTTCTACTTTCTAGATTTAGTAACCCTAAACCATTTGACGATTTTATTTTATCCTCATAAATA
>JANMFB010000210.1:0-11156 GCA_031377605.1 Ferruginibacter sp. | reverse complement strand
TCCGCCTTCTTTATATGTATCATATTTCCCCAACCCAAGGGCCAATCTAACATTTGGAAGAATCTTATAGTCTATTCCTCCTTTAAATTCATGGTAATGAAAATTGCTGTAAAATTTTAAAGAGCGTAATTGAGCTTCTGCAAAAAAGCTCATGCTTTTGTTATAATTGTACTTTACATTAATGATATTCCAACTACCTATGTCAAAGTTTTGAGCCTTGCAAATATTGGTTACAAAAAAGAGCATAATAAATTTAATGTACTTAATTTTCATTCCTCAAAATATAAATATGTTACTCTACAAATTCCAATGTTCCATCTGTTAATCTATAAAATGCCCCTACTATTTTAATTTCTCCTTTTGCCTCCATCTCTTTTAAAATAGGGCTTTTCTCTCGAATATTTTTAATTGCTAGTTTCACATTATTTGTAGAAACGTATTTTACAAACGCCTCGTCTGAAGATTTCTTTTCGCCTGTAAAATCTTGACTTAATGCTACTGCGGGTTTAATATTAGAAAGCATTTCGGTAATATTGCCCAATTTTACGTCATCAATAGCGCCTTTTACCGCTCCGCAATGTTGATGCCCCATAACTAGTACAAGCTTTGCACCTGCTACTTTACAAGCAAATTCCAAGCTTCCCAATAAATCTACGTTTACAAAATTACCTGCCACTCTACCTACAAACACATCGCCCAAGCCTTGGTCAAAAACATCCTCTACAGGCACACGACTATCCAAGCAACTTAGAACAACTGCCTTGGGATATTGCCCTGGGGCAGATTTCCTCGCTTGTGCACTGTGATCTCTTGCCGTTGTTGTGCCACTTTGAAAACGTTTATTACCCTCTTTAAAGTCTTGCAATACTTGCTCTGGTGTAAGCTTGGCCTGATCTTCTTTTGTCATTACATGCGTTACAATTTGGGGAATTTGTTCTTTAATTGTAACGGTTTCATTTGCCTCTTTATTTTTACTTTCTTCCTTGCAAGAGAATAGCATTGTTGCTAGCCCAAGTATTACAAATTTTTTGATTAACTTTTTCATGGTTTTAATTTAATTGTGATAAAAAATATTATTTGTTATGTAGTGGTATGTTATTAAATACTACAATTTGAAATTGATTTCTATTAGTTCGTTCTAATGTTTGCGCCATAAACCCTCCTTCGATCCTAATGTTCTTGTTGAAAACATAACCTACTGCTCCAAAAAGTCTATTTCTATCAAACAGGGTATTTTGAGCATTTAAAAATATTTCGTTGTAAGTGGACAAATAAATTGTTTTATCTGTCATCGCTTTGTTGTTTAAAGGAATATTAAAAGAAAGAAAATAGCGAAAACGCATTTGAAAATCGGTAGGTAAAAAACGTTCTTCAACTCTATACCTATGTTGAATAAAAACCCTTCCAAAGTTTTGACGAGTAATAAATTGTTGATAAAGTCTATGCTCATTTATTCCTACTTTATCCTCAGAATTTACTAAGTAGCGTTGCGAATTTATAAATGCATACCCCAATAAAACGTTGTTGTTATTTTCAGTAAGATTATAGCCAATTCCTGTTCTTAAAAGCAATTGTTGTAAGTCTCCAGCAAAATTATAATTTCGATATTGTACTTCATTCCACCAATTCCATTTTTTATTTATTTTTTGATTTCCAAAATAAATGAACCAATTTCCAATATCAGATTTTTGAGCAAATGACACTTTATTCAACAGTACTAACACAATTAATACAGATATTATTTTATAACTTTTCATGTTTAATTGTTTTCATTTGAATAATATCTACCAAAAATGCAAAGGCCATAGAGAAGTAAATATAACCTTTGGGGATTTCAAAATGCAAGCCCTCTGCAATAAGAGATACGCCTATCATCATCAAAAAACATAATGCCAAAATTTTAAATGATGGATGTTTCCTTATAAACTCACTTATTGGTTTAGATGCAATAAGCATAATAACCACAGTAACTATTACAGCAGTGTACATTACCCAAAGTTCTTTTACCATACCCACTGCAGTTATGATAGAGTCCACAGAAAACACCAGATCCAAAATAATAACTTCTAAAATTAATTGTGAAAATTTTCTAGCCTTTGTATTTTCTGGATTGTTGTTATTTGCAACTTCTGTTTTATGATAAATTTCTTTGGTGCTTTTGTAGATTAGAAACAAGCCTCCAAGTAATAATATTAGTCCTTTACCTGAAAAATCAATTGCAAATAAAGTGAATAAGGTTTGATCTAATTTTAAGATCCAAGATATTGCAGCTAGCAACAAAAGCCGCATCAGCATTGCTAAACCTATACCCCAAAAACGAAGTTTATTTCTTTGTCCTTCTGGAAGTTTATCTGCCAAAATGGAAATAAAAATAATATTATCTATACCAAGAATGACTTCTAAAGCAATTAAGGAAAATAGAGAAATTAAGACTTCAGTCACTCGTTTATATTTTAGTGTTTATACAATTTTATCAATGAAAAGACCTTTGAAGATAATTGTTAAATCTCCTCTATATTATTTAAAAAATTTAATTTAATAAAAATTCATACGCTAATCTTAAACCTATAAAATTATATTGCTGGTTTCTTATCCAGCCCTCGTGCCTTAAACTAATATCTAAACTATTTCCGTTGCGTTTACTTGTAACAATCTCATCTCCTACGGCAAAAGAATAAACGAAACCATTTCCTGTACGAAAACCACTATTAAAAACGATGCCGGCCTCAGATGACACATAAAATTGTCCAAGATAATATCTCAAACCAGCTTTTATCGGAATACCAACTAATTTTTCTGCAGACACATTAGATAGTTTATTCTCAAAGAAACTAACATACCCTGCAGAAATTGTTGCACTAGTGTGCTTTGCGAAAACATATTCACCTTTAACAGTGCCTCCAATACCTCTTTGGTGAGTTTCTCTAAGTAGTCGCTGAGCAAAACTCACATCAGGCCCAATGCTTAAATTTACGGATTTCAATTTTCCAATTTGCGCATTAGAATGTTGAATATGAAAGAAAATAATAACAAAGCATATCAATATCGTTTTTATCGTTCTCATATAATTTAGTTTAAAGTGAATAAAAAATCATCTAACAAAATCTCCTGTTACTGTCCAATTAGAAAAGGTGCTTTACCATCAGTTATAATTACTTTAGCATTTGGTGATTTAGATAACTGGTTAAAGGCTTCTATGCTTCTTATTTTTATAATTTCAGGAGTAAGACCTTCTGCAATTATTTTTTGTGCATCTCTTGTACCCTTTGCTTCAATAATAACCCTTTCTACCTCTAATCTCTGCTCCTGCAATACAAATTCCATTCTCATTGCATCTTGTTCAGCTTGAAGTTTACGCTCTATAGAATTGGATAATCCATCTGGCAATTGAATACTTTTCATCAATACAGATTCAATCAATATGCCTTCAGTATTTAAGGTTTCTCCCATTTTATCCTTTATTGCAAGTTCAATATTTGCCCTCATGCCAGAGTGCATATCCTTAGCAAAAAATTTAGAGCACACATCAGCAGATGCAGATCTAAAAACATTTGCAATAATTGATTTATAACTTAGCCCAATATTCTTAATAACCTGTGGTACTTTTTTCTCATCTAACCTATAAAGTATTGATATTTGAGAATTAATACTTAAACCCTCTTTACTTGGAAGATTAAGCGATAGTTCTAGATTGTTTGTTTGCACTGATGTTTTAACTACTTTGGTAGTAAATGGATTAAAAAACACTGTTCCAGAAGTTGTTATATCGTCTGACAGTTTACCAAGCTTTTGTTTTACTCCAACTTCGCCTGGTCTTATAACGGTACAACTAGATAAAAACAAAGTAGAAATACCAATAATAGCAAAAGCTGTTTTTATTTTTGCAAAATTTCCAATTAAGAAAGTTGGCTTAATTGTGTGTGAAGATTTTTTATCATTTTCCATATCAATTTCATTTGTAAATAGTATTTGTTTCATGACTCTTTATTTTAGATTAAGAATAATTATTTATACAAATATAATAGTAATACTATTATATTTAATACTATTACTAATAATATAAATAGTATTACAAATTTTTTAACATTTCTTTAATAGTATGGCCCATATAAAAAGTGTGTTGACCTATTTATTGAGATAACAGAATTACATTAAGATTTGTCTTACGCTTAATGTTCTGTAAATTAAAAAAGCTACCCCTTACGAGATAGCTTTTAAACTCAACTATTAAACTTGAAAACGAAAACTAACTTTTCATTTTACCCATCCACACTTTTTTCCCTTGTATTCTTTTTACCAAATACATAAGCCCTACAAATATGAAAAAGAATGGCCCAAGGAAACCGAATATACCAACCCATCTTCCTCCATAAAATTTTTCCATTGGGCGTTTCAATCTTTCTGCAATAATGTACATACTTGGTACCATAATGAGTGTAAGAAAAAAGGCAAATATTAATCCGAAAATAATTGTCCAACTAAGTGGCCCCCAGAAAACAACACTATCTCCACCAAAGAAAATATGTGGGTTTAAATGCTGAAATAAACTTACAAAATCTATATTGAAACCTACAGCGAGGGGCAATAAACCAAGCATAGTAGCTACTGCTGTTAGCAACACAGGAATAATCCTAATCTTACCAGCTGCTATAGCCGCTTCTCTTGTACGCATACCACGACCGCGAAGCTCATCTGTAAACTCTATCAACAAAATTCCATTTTTTATTACAATACCTGCAAGCCCAATGATACCCACTCCAAGCATAATAGTTGCTATTGTCATACCTGTTACTGCATAACCTAGCAACACGCCAATGATGGAGAAAAATATTTCTGTTAATACAATAAACGGTTTACTTAAAGCATTAAATTGTAAAACTAAAATTAAGAAGATCAAACCCAATGCAGTAAGCAAAGCAAAGCCTAAGAAGCTTTGTGTTTCTTTTTCTTGCTCACTTTGTCCGCTTTGTTTAATTGATACAGATTCTGGGATTTTAGATTTTGTTCTAAAGTCTGCAATCTTTTTGGCTAACTCTTCATTTACTTTGGCCACCATAGATGGGTCCAAAACATTTGACTGTAGTTGTATCGTACGTTTTACATTTTTACGAGCAATAGCACCGGAAGTATTTGTATAATCTAAAGTTGCAACAGCACTTATTGGAATAGACTTTATACCCATGGTATTCATATCCATAAATGAGATGCGCATATTCATCAAATCTGAAATATTATTACGCATCAAATCTGATGAGCGCAATTGGATTTTATATTCGTCTTCTCCCTCTTTGAGTTTACTTATTTCTTTACCAAAAACGGCAGTACGAATCTCCATACCAATTTGCCCTGTACTTAAGCCCTGCATCATCGCTTTTTCTCTATCTATATTTACGGTTATTTCCGGACTATTCAAATCTACATTTGGTTGTAGATTCTCTATACCATTTATTTGATTGGTATCTAAATAATTGTTGAGTGCTGTAGCCACTTTCGAAATTTCTTCAAATTGATCGCCTTGTATTTCAATATTTACAGGAGGGTCTGTTGGTGGACCACCGTCTTCTTTACTTACCTCAATACTAGCACCGGGTATCCCTTTCATTTGTGCCCTTATTTCATCAATAAATGGCAATGTACTTTTACCATTTCTTTTTGCATACTCTACAAAAGATACCTGAATACGACCGAGGTTTGCTCGTACACTTCTATTGTTATCTCTAGGATTATTAGCACTATTGGCTACATTGGCAATGATACTTTCTACAATGGCGCCAGGTTGTCCAGGCAATTCTTTCGCTAAAACTTTTTGTACTCTCCCTTCTAAAATGTGAGTAATGCTATCTGTTTTTGCAATGGAAGTACCTACGGGTAACTTTAAATACACATAAATAAAATTAGGATCGCCGCTTGGAAAAAATGTACTTTTATTTCCCCTAGCCAATAACAATCCAACCGAAATAGGAAACAACAAGAACAAACTTACCAATGCCCATGCTGGTCTAGTACCCTGTAAAATCCACTTCAATAATTTTTCATACTTATTCATTAATGATGGTAAAATTCTATCTTGAAAATAATGAATAATATTCCTAAAGACATAGCGATTTAATACAGCTAGTATTGCCATAAATAATAAGAAATTACCAAGACCATGAGATCCAATAATATTGGCTATAATGCCAAATCCAATAGCAGTCCAAAACCACCATTTTTTAAATATCAATGATTTTTTCTCTTCAAATTCTTTTCCCTCTGGTTTCATAAAAGAAACGGCAAATACAGGATTAAAAACAAACGCTACGATAAGAGATGCTGCCAAAGTAAGAATAAGCATCGTAGGCAAATAAATCATAAACTTACCAATAATTCCTTTCCAAAATAACAAAGGAAAAAATGGAGCAAGCGTAGTTGCTGTTCCTGCAAGTACAGGTATAAATACTTCCCCTGCTGCTTCCTTTGCACTTCGTATAATATTTATTTTGCCGTTATTATAAATACGATGTGTGTTTTCTATAACTACAATAGCATCATCTACTATAATACCAAGCCCAAATAGTAAACCAAATAATACAATAAAGTTTAGTGTTATTGGTGTGCCTACAATCCAATCTCCAATAGGCAAAAACATAAATGCCACAAAAATACTGAGTGGTACACTCAGCGCTACAAAGAATGCATTGGTAACACCCATAAAAAACATCAATACAATTAGTACCAACACAAATCCGATAATGATTGTATTCACCAAATCATCAAAAGAAGTTTTTGTAGTTTTACTTTGATCACCTGTAATTACAACATTTAAATTTTTAGGTAGCTCTTCGTCTTTTTGCATCGTTTCCACAATACCTTTTACCTTTTCTGCACAGTTTATTAAATTTTCTCCGGCACGTTTTACAATATTAATGGTAACTACATTTTTACCATCTAGCCGAGCATAACTTTCTTTTGTTTTAATGGTGTCTTTTAGCTCTGCAATATCTTTCAAATATAACGATGCACCGCGAGAACTACTTCTTACTATTATATTTTGTAAAGCGAGTGAATTGGCAAATTGTCCCCTTACTTTAATAGTCCTTTTCATATCACCCACATCTACTAGACCACCTGTTATATCACGATTTTCTCTGCTTACAGCATTTTCTATATCCATATAACTAATGCTTGCAGCTTGCATTTTGTAAGGATCTACATTTATTTGTATTTCTCTTTCTGGCGCCCCTACAATTTCTGCACGAGTAACTTCTGTAAGTTCTTCAAACTTATCTTGCAATTTATCTGCATACTCTTTTAGTTTTATACCATCATAATCTCCACTCACATTCACATACATGATAGGCATTTCAGAAAAAGCAAACTCTTGTGCATTTGGCTGCGAAGTAAGATCGTTTGGCAAATCTGTTTTTGCTTTATCAATAGCATCTTTTACTTTTAGTTTTGCCAATTCTGTTTTTACATCGGAGTCGAACTCTACAATTATTAAACTAAAATCTGTTTGAGATGTGCTTGTTATTTTTACAACTTTTGCACCGCTTATTCCTTTAAGTTGTTTTTCTATTGGCCGGGTTACAAGGTTCTCAATATCTTTTGGTGAGTTACCTACGTACACTGTTGTAACACTAATGGTAGGCATTACAATATCAGGAAACTGTTCTTTGGGTAACGAATTAAATTTTGAAACACCTACAACTGTAACGAGTGCAGCAATAATGTATATAGCTGTCACATTATCTACCGCCCAAGATGTAAGTTTAAATTCTCTAAATTTTTTTGCAATTCCTTCTATGAATGGATGCATAAATATCTTTTTTATATGTTGTTCAATTATTTTGTCTCTGTAGTGATTCCTTGGCCTTCGTATATCGACTGGTAACCTTCTGTTATCAATTGCTCGCCGCCACTTAGCCCAGTTTTTATTTCTACTTTATCACCATATACTTCACCTATGATTAAGATTATTTTTTTTGCAACCATTTTGCCATTACTCAATTTATTTAAGATGTAAACATATTTACCAGACTCATCTGTTTGCACCACATTTATTGGAATAACTACTGCATTTGATACTGAGTAATCTAGCAACCGAACTTTAGCTGTTTGGTTTGGCTTTAACCGTGCATCGTAAGGCACTTTTATATCTGCGGTAAATCCTCTATTTGCATCTACCGATTGGCTTATCAATGAAACCGATGCATTGATTACTTTATTAAAATCAGGAATCGTAATTTCTGCAGGAGTGCCTGTACGAAGCCTGCTAATATAATTTTCGGGAATACTTGTTACAACTTTTAAGGAAGATGTATTTACAATTTTTATTTGCGGACCGGTTGGCCCCATACCCATAAATGTTTCCCCAATACGCACAGAAACACGTTCTACAATACCCGACACATCACTATATACGTTTGAAGTGTTCAGTTGCTCTACAGCAACTTTTACACTCTCGCCTGCTGCGGATAGTTGGTTTTCTAAAGCCTGCACATTAGTTTTAGCAGTGAGAAATTGCACTTCCGTACCAATACCTTGGTTCCAAAGATTTTGTTGGCGATTTAAAATATTTTTTGCAAAAGCTAATTGGGTTTTTATACCTTCCAATTGTTGTCTGGATGCAGTTACTTGTTGTTGTACGATGGCATTGTCCAACTTTAAAACGAGCTGTCCTTTCTTTACAGATTGTCCATCTTTGATATATATTGCTCTTACTTGCCCTCCCATACCTCGAGGAGAAATATACGATATATTGTCTGCATCTACCTTTCCTTGCAAATCTATGTAGTGATTAAAGTTTTCTTTATTCACAGTGGAAACTCCGACCAATCTTACTTTTGATGTATTACCATTGGCAGTATCTTTTGCCGCTATTTCATCTTGCAATTTCTTTATGGCATCTGCCTTTTTACTACTTTCAGCCTTAAGTTTTTCTAGCTCTAGCTTCTGGTCATTGAGGGAAGCATTGCTGTCTTTTTTAGAACCGCAAGATGCTATCATTACTACCACCAAAGCGCAGAGCATTAAATTAATTATTCTTTTCATTTCTCTTTTTTTATTCGTTTGCTATGTTTTGATTAATTTTTAATTATAATTTTCCTACTGCCTTTAAGTAATCAATTTTTGCAATAATAGCATCGTACAATGAGCTGTAGTAGTTGTTTTGGGCTACTTTAAGTTCTGTTTGTGCATTGTATATTTCTTGGTTACTTCCGAGGCCTGCTTCGTATTTCTTTTTGGTAGTGTTGTAGACTTGTTCAGCAAGTTTTGTATTTACTTTCTGGTTATCCATTGTTATTACAGCTGCTGTAATTTTTAACCTTGCTTGTACCACATCATAATCAATATTTGCTTTTAATTGCTCTAAATTATTTTCTGTTTTTTGCAATTGTAGCTTTGCGCTTTGCATTTTTGCAGCTTTCGAAAACCCATCAAAAATTGGTACAGACATTTTAACTCCAACTAAAGAACTTATAAACCAAGGTCCTTTGTTGAAAAAATTAAATTTATTTCTTTGCGCAATCGTAGAGTAATTACCAAATAATGCAACTGTAGGTAAATAGCTTAGTTTGTATCTCCTTATATTGAACTCATTTAATTTTTTACCCAGGCTAACCAGTTGAAATTCCTTACGATCTTCATATTTGTAATCATCGCCAAGTATATTTTCTTTTATTTTATCTTCCGAAATAGAATCTGTAAGCACCAAGATATCTCTCTGAGGCATATTCATTAAAAACTTTAAGCCAGCATTACCAGCGTCTAATTGGCTCTGTATCTTTATTCTTTCTGTCTTAATATTGTTCAACTGTACACTTACTTTATCTACATCTAGTTTTTCAGCAAATCCTTGTTTAAAAATTTCTTTTGTATCTTTTAGCAGCTTTTCAAATCGCTCTATATTTGCATCTACTGAAGTTATTTGCTGATTGCCTACTAAAATTTGATAATAAATTTTCTGAACATTCACCGCAATCATTTCTTCTGTAACATCTGTTTGCTTCATAGCAAAGTCAAGTGCAGTTTTACGTGCTTGTAATCCAATAAAAACTTGACCATCAAATAAAAGTTGCGAAAATTCTACGCCTGCGTTAGCTGTATATTTTGTTCCAAATTGTGCTTGTATAAAACCAAAATCGCCTGGCATCTTTATTGGATTTCCATTACCATCTTTTACTCCTTCTTGCACAAGTACCCCATACGTAGCCGGAGATATAAAGTTTGGTAGTGTTTGCACTGCAACATTAGGGAAATGGTTTGTACCTATACTTCCGTTAATTTGTGGGTAAGCAGCCGCTGTTATTTCCCTATTTACCTGCTGTTGAATTTTATAATCCAACAAAGCGTTTTTTACTTGTACGCTATTTTTCTTAGCATAATCCACTGCCTGCTGTACCGAAAATTCATTTTTTTGTTGTGCTTTTACTTTACTGATTGAAATTACAGTCAACCAAAAAAATAAATTACCAATCATTAATACTTTTTTCATCTATACTACTTTTTGTGTTTTTGTTGTTGATATTTTAACGCAAGTTTGTAGCCCTTGGGGGTTACAAGTCCAAATAAAAAATGGAGCGAAATTTCTTCTTCAACTTCTACCAAACTTATTTTTATTTTGCTCTGAAACGTAGGATTAAAAGGCAACATCATTGCTTCTACCCTAAACCTTGCCAAAATTTCTAATTTAACATCATCTCTGTATAACTCTTCTTTAACACCTCTTTTTAGATTATCTAAGATGATACTATACAAAAAATTATCTTTATGAGCTACAAAACGATTAAATGATAGGGGATGAAACTTTTGTAAGTCAAAAAGTAAAGATGGATTCATCGTCTTAAAAATTTCTACCATAAAATCAATAGCTAGAAAAATTTCATGAACTGCATTTTCAGCATTAGCCCGATCTCTTTCGCAACAAACCCTATCGTTTTCAAAAATGCCTATAATTACTTCATCTACAAGCGCATCTTTATCAGCAAAGTACTGGTAAATAGTCTTTTTACTTACGCCTAGGTCTTTGGCAATATCGTCCATACTCACACTGCGTAAGCCATATTGCATAAACAATGTATGTGCTTTTGTTTTTATTCTATCTGCTGTATGAAGTATTTCTGTCATAATTTGGGTGCAAAACTACGGAAACTTTTTATGTAACCAAAGTTTCC
>JANMFB010000127.1:0-4302 GCA_031377605.1 Ferruginibacter sp. | reverse complement strand
CCATTTTCTATCATCACTTCCGCAGGTTTTAGGCGGCTATTAAAATTACTACTCATTTCAAATCCGTAGGCCCCTGCATTATAAAATGCAAGGTAATCACCTTCTCGTACTTCGGGCAATGTTCTGTCCCAAGCAAAAGTATCTGTCTCACAAATATTACCAACAACCGTGTAAATACGTGGCGTACCATTTGGGTTGCTTACATTCTCTATGTGGTGATATGCATCGTACATCATCGGCCTTATCAAATGATTAAAGCCGCTATCTACACCTACAAAAACTGCAGACGTAGTTTGCTTTATTACGTTTGCTTTCACAATCATATATCCTGCCTGGCTTACCAAAAATTTACCTGGCTCAAACCAAACTTCCAAATTTTTTCCTGTTTCTGCCTCGTATTGTTTAAATGCTTCTGCAACTTTTTCACCAAGCGATTTTACATCCGTTTCTTTTTCGCCGGGTTGATATGGCACTTTAAATCCACTACCCAAATCGATGTATTTTAAATCGGGGAAATGACTAGCCATATTAAACATTACATCTAAACCTTCTAAAAAAACATTTATATCTTTTATTTCGCTCCCTGTATGCATGTGTATCCCGTGCACTTGCAACTTCGTAGTTTTTACAATACGGTCTATATGCCTTAGCTGGTGTATGGAAATTCCAAATTTACTATCAATATGCCCGGTAGATATTTTGTAATTTCCTCCTGCTAGTATATGAGGATTTAGCCTCACACAAATTGGATAGGTGTCACCAAACTTATTTCCAAATTGCTCTAGAATAGAGATATTATCTATATTCACATTCACCCCTAATTCTTTTGCTTCCAATATTTCTTCAAAGTCTACACAATTTGGCGTGTACAAAATATTTTGTTTATCAAAGCCTGCAAGCAATCCAAGCCTAACTTCATTTATGCTTACACAATCTAAACAACATCCAAGCGATTTTACATACTTGAGTACATTAATATTTGTAAGAGATTTACAGGCATAAAAAATCTTTGCATTACAATTACTAAAAGCAATTGTAAGTTTTTCGTATTGCGATTTTATACTCTCTGCACTATAAACATACAATGGTGTACCGTATTGTAAGGCTAATTCGTTCAATGACTTTTTTGATAATGGTTTCATAAATTAAATATAATTAAAAATGTTTGCTACAAATACAGCAAGGTACCATAAAGATTATCGTTTCGAAGAAATTCAAAGCCTTCGTGCATTTGCAATAAAATGTTTTATAAAAATGTAATGCAACTAAGAAAAATATTATTAGTCACTATGCCAAGGATGACATTTTTCTGAAAGAGAAAGAAACTGTTTTAGGATTCAGTTTCATCCTCAACCTGTTTATCCGTATTTTCTTCTGCAGAAATTTCTTTTTCAGTAATTACTTCATTGATTGTTTCAAATTCTTTAACCTCTTCAACCTCTTGAATCTCCACATGAATATGAGTTGGTACTTCGCCCTCTGAAATATGCATTTCTCCTGCTTCTCCTTTTACGTCATGTATATGTGCATGTGCTTCTTGCTCTTCTACAATTTGACTTACTTCTTGTGCTCTATTAATTTCTTCTTGAAAAACTTCACTTATTTTTGGTAATTCAGATGCACTGTTAATACCAAAATAATCCATAAAAGATTTTGAAGTAGCATATATCAATGGTTTGCCTACTGCATCTTCATTTCTACCACTTATGATTACTAAATCCTTTTCTAATAATTTTTGAACAGCATAATCGCAGTTTACTCCACGTATGCTTTCTATTTCACTTTTAGTAATAGGTTGCTTGTATGCAATAATGCTTAATGTTTCTAATGATGCTGTAGATAACCTCTTTAAGAATTTATCTCCATTTATTAATGCAACAGTTTTATGATATTCGGGTTTGGTAAGAAACTGCCACCCGCCACCGCTTTGCTTTAATTCAAAAGCATAAAATTCCGAATCATATTTTTCCTTTATTCCTTTTATAGCGGCTTCTGCTTGCTCCACATCTGCACGGTCTTCAATAAAACCTAGTGCAGTATTTATAAGCTCTGTAATTTCTGTAGAAGACAAAGCTTTATCACTAGCAAAAATAAGCGCTTCTATGTGTGGTATAATTTGGGATATTTCCATGAATCAGTTTGCAATTTGCAAAGGGCAATTGGCAAATGCAAAAATTTAATTTTATAATTTTAAATCGAAATAAAATGTTTTTAAAAAAGAATATCTATTCATGTAGCAAACTGCAAAAACTGGTTACTGCCAACTGCTGTTTGCCAACAGACTACCCATTCAACGCTGCTGCACCACTCACAATCTCACTAAGCTCTGTAGTAATAGCTGCCTGCCTTGCACGGTTGTAACTTATCTTTAATGATTTTAATAATTCTGCTGCATTATCACTTGCTTTATCCATTGCTGTCATACGGGCTCCATGCTCACTTGCATTACAATCTAGTACGGCTTTGTACAATTGTGTGTTCAAAATTTTCGGCATTAGCTCAGTAATCAGTACATCTTTATTAGGCTCAAAAATAAAATCTGCTTTTACTTTTGTAGTCGTAGATGCTACTGCTTTTTTTATCGGCAAAAATTGCTCTGCAATAAATTCCTGTGTGGCAGCATTTTTAAATTCGCTAAAAATTAACTCTACGGCATCGGTTTCTCCTGCTGCAAAAGTATTTAGCGCATATTGAGCAGCAGCTTGTACTTTTTCGAAGCTTAAGCCTGTAAAAATGCTCCAATAAGTATCTACTACATTAAAGCCATTTTTAGAAAAATGTTCAAACCCTTTTTTACCAATTGGCACTATAGTCACATTTCCCTTTGCAAGCTGGGTTGGATATTTATCTTTTATAACTTGTTTGGCTAGTTTTATTAAATTACTGTTGTAACCTCCACACAAACCACGGTCACTTGTTACTACAATTATCATTGCCTTTTCTACAGGTCTTTCGGTAGCAAGTGCAATATTCATATCTGAACCTGCAACCATATTACCGAGCATTTCTTGCAATTTTTGTGCGTACGGACGCATTTGTGTAATCGCATCTTGTGCCCTACGTAGCTTAGCAGCACTTACCATTTTCATAGCTTTTGTGATCTGCTGTGTACTTTGTACGCTTTTTATACGAGTTCTTACCTCTTTTAATGCTCCACTCATGGTAAATTATATTATTTTTCTGGGCGCAAAAGTAAGGAAAAACGGTTATATTTAGACGTAGATTTGGTATAAAATGTGGTTTGGGGCAAATAAAATCACCATTTAGTTGTAGAAAAAAAGAAAGAATCATGCTTTTTAATGTACTTGTATAAAATCAACTTCATTACAACTCTATAAAATCTATTGGACAATAAACAATCCTCCTATGACTTTGATAGTGAAAGGAAGCAGAACAGAATGTTTGCATTAAAATCAAACTAAAGAATAACTACTTCTAGAAAAAGTAAGCGAACAACTCGATTACTACAAACAGTATTATTTGTACATTTGCAACCCTATCGATTAGGAGTTATACTGTCAATTTGGCTTTCTTTCAATATGAGCATCAAATTTGACTTTGAAGTGTACTAAAAATTAAATTATACAAATCAATAATAAAGTTTATGATTGGATTTATTTCAAAAATATTTGGTGGCAACAAGAGCGAAAAAGATGTAAAAAAAATATCGCCAGAAGTAGAAAGAACAAATAACTTTTTTGCTCAATATGCTTTGCTCTCTAATGACGAATTAAGAAACAAAACAGTTGAATTTAAAAGCCGCATTAAAGAATTTCTTGCTCCAATAGATGCAGACATTCAAAACAAAAAAGATCAAGCTGAAGCTTTAGCAGTGGATGATATTGATGGCAGAGACAATCTTTATAAAGAGATAGACGAAATAAAAAAAGATCGTAATAAAAAGATTGAAGAAATCCTAAATCAAATCTTACCAGAAGCATTTGCAGTGGTAAAAGAAACAAGTCGTCGTTTTGCTACCAATGAAACATTGGAATCTACAGCAATAGATTTAGATAAGGAACTTGCTACTCAAAATAAGAATGTAACCATTGAAGGAAATAAAGCAATTCACAGTAATTCGTGGAATGCTGCTGGCAATATCATTAAATGGAATATGGTACATTATGATGTACAACTTATAGGAGGTGCTGTGTTGCACAGTGGCAGAATTGCAGAAATGGCTACAGGCGAAGGTAAGACCCTTGTAAGTACATTGCCTGCATACTTAAATGCATTAAGCGGCGAAGGGGTACACATTGTAACCGTGAATGATTATTTGGCAAGAAGAGATGGTGAATGGAA
>JANMFB010000105.1:0-18491 GCA_031377605.1 Ferruginibacter sp. | reverse complement strand
AATTTCTTCATTGCTGAAATTTTCTATGTTTTCCAATACCTGTTTTTCCAAAAGAGATATTGGAAAACATAGAAAATTTCAGCAATGAAGAAATTGCCTATCAAGTAATAAAGCCCTATGTAGGCGAAACAATACCTGATGATATACTGAAAAAAATTGTAGCAGAAACAGTAAACTTTCCTATACCACTTGTACCCATAACCGATAACATTTTTTCGTTGGAATTGTTTCATGGTCCAACATTGGCATTTAAAGATATTGGTGCAAGATTTATGAGCAGATGTCTTAGTTATTTTTTGAAAAATGAAAACAAAAAAGTAACAGTACTCGTAGCCACATCGGGAGATACTGGCGGGGCAGTAGCCAATGGTTTTTTTAATGTACCCAATGTAGATGTAATTATTTTGTACCCTTCGGGTAAAGTGAGTTCGGTTCAAGAAAAACAACTTACCACACTAGGAAAAAACATATATGCACTGGAAATAAAGGGAACATTTGATGATTGCCAAGAAATGGTTAAAGATGCATTTGCAGATAAAAGTTTAAAAGAAAAAATATTTCTTACATCTGCAAACTCTATCAATGCGGCGAGGTGGTTACCACAGCAATTTTATTATTTCTTCGCATACAAACAATGGGCAGATAAAAATAATCCGCCTGCAATAGCTGTACCAAGTGGAAATTTTGGAAATATTTGTGCCGGCATGATAGCACAAGCATCCGGCTTGCCGATAAAACATTTTATTGCAGCATGCAATGTAAATGATGTAGTACCAAAATTTTTAGAAACAAATAATTACACTCCGCAAAAAGCCATAGCCACTATTTCCAATGCAATGGATGTAGGTAACCCTAGCAACTTTGTACGCATACTAGAAATATTTGCAGGAGACAGCAACAATCTTAAAGAAAAACTTTCTGCAGAAAGTATTACAGATGATGAAACTAAAGAAACACTTAAAAAAGTTTATGAGACAAGTAATTATTTGTTAGATCCTCATGGAGCAGTTGGATATAAAGCCTTGGAAAATTATTTACAAATCAATAAAGATCATAACGGATTAATTATTGAAACTGCACATCCAGTAAAATTTTATGATGTGGTTGAGCCAATTATTCACACACAAGTTCCTATACCAGAAACAGTACAGCAGCAATTAAGTTTAGAGAAAAAATCAGTTTTAATGGAGAAGGGATATGAAAGATTGAGGGATTATTTGATGGAAAGATAATTTTTGATTACGTAGTAAAAAAGGCTGTTGATTTTATTTAATAGGCAACTAATTGATAGCGCAAAGTTCGTTAAGATATCAATCGCAACGCTACCAACACTATCCCTTATTTGCCAGCTGCCCACAAGCAGCATCAATGTCTTTACCTCTACTTCTTCTTACCCTCACATTTATTTTATGCTTTATTAAATAGTCGGTAAAAGCATTTGTACGTTCTTCGTTAGGTTTCAAAAAACTAACCCCTTCAATGGGGTTATACTCTATTACATTTATTAAATGAGTGGGCACTTGCCTGTAAATTTTTACAAGGTTTTCAGCATCAGCAATAGAGTCGTTTATTTCATTAAACAAAATATACTCCAATGTAATTTCGTTTTTAGTTTTAAGATGAAAATATTGAAGTGATTCTATCAGTATTTTCAAATTATTACTTTCATTGATAGGCATAATTTCTGTACGTTGCCCGTCTGTAGGTGCATGTAAAGAAACTGCAAGGTTAAACCTTACTTCATCATCACCTAATTGTCTTATCATTTTAGAAACACCTGCGGTAGAAACGGTAATTCTATTTGGGCTCATATTCATTGCTTCCGGAGAAGTTATTCTTTCTATAGATTTTAAAACGTTTTTATAATTAAGTAAGGGCTCGCCCATACCCATGTAAACAATGTTACTCAAATTTTTTCCATATTTCTCCTGGCATTGCTCATTTAAAATTGCTACTTGGTCGTAAATTTCATCAAACCCAAGGTTACGTTTTCTATCCATTTTGCCAGTAGCACAAAAAGCACAAGTAAGACTACAGCCTACTTGTGATGATACACACGCAGTAAATCTTTTTTCAGTAGGAATAAGAACTCCTTCTATTAGATGACCATCCCATGTTTTAAAACGTGATTTGATGGTTCCGTCATTACTATGTTGAATAGTATCTAGGGTTATTGCATTTAAAGTAAATTCTTCTTTTAATTTGGCTCTTAGCTCCAATGATAAATTACTCATTTCATCAAAAGAACGAGCATTTTTTTTCCAAAGCCATTCGTATGCTTGCATAGCACGAAAACGCTTATCTCCTATTGCTTCAAAATATTCCTTTAATCCATTTAGGTCAAACGCTCTAATATTTTTCTTTTCTGACATTTTGCAAAGATAGGAAAGTGGGAGGCAAGAGGCTAGGTGTTAGATTTTAGATGATAGAAAATAGACTACGGAACAAAGACGACCAAATGAATCAAAATAAATTCTTGGATTGGATATAGGCAATAAACGAATTTTGACCTATCAACCTACCTAGTTCTTTTACCTTTTTCTTCTTCACTTTTATCCAAAAATCATGTCAATCTTCGTTTCTTTGCAATAAATATAGACATAAGTATATGGAAAATGTATACATAATAGACACCGTAAGAACAGCCATTGGAAAATATGCTGGCACTTTGGCTGATGTAAGACCCGATGATTTATTGGCACAAACCATAAAAGCATTGTTACTTAGAAATCCAACTATAGACGTGAATGCGATAGAAGATGTGATTGCAGGCGCAGCAAACCAGGCGGGTGAGGATAACAGAAATGTGGCTCGAATGGCGGCATTGCTTGCGGGACTACCTACAACAGTTGCAGGCAATACAGTAAATAGACTTTGCGCCAGCGGCCTACAAGCCATTATGGACAGTGCTCGTACCATTGCTTGCGGCGATGCTGCATTGATGATTGCTTGTGGGGTAGAAAGTATGAGCAGAGCGCCCTTTGTAATGCCAAAAAGTACTTCAGCTTATGACCGCAATGCACAAATTTTTGATACAACCATGGGCTGGCGTTTTATAAATAAAAACTTAAGCGATTTATACCATCCATATACAATGGGAGAAACTGCTGAAAATGTAGCTAAACAATGGAATATTAGCCGAGCGGCACAAGATGCATTTGCTGAAACAAGCCAAGCAAAATATGATGCGGCTGCAAAAGCTGGAAAATTTACAGATGAAATAATTGGTATTGAAGTCAATAAGGGTAAAGAAAAAATAATGTTTACAGTAGATGAACATCCGAGGTTATCTACAATTGAAAAACTTGCTACTTTAAAACCAGCATTTATAAAAGACGGAACAGTAACAGCGGGCAACAGCAGTGGTATAAATGATGGTGCTGCAGCCATGTTGCTTGCAAGCGAAGCAGCAGTAAAAAAATACAACCTTACACCCATAGCAAAAATTATAAGTATGGCTGTTGCCGGCGTGGACCCTGCTGTAATGGGTATTGGACCCGTGCCTGCAACAAAGAAAGCGCTACTTCGTGCAGGCTTACAAATAAGCGATATAGATTTAATAGAACTTAACGAGGCATTTGCATCGCAAAGTATTGCTTGCATGCAAGATTTAAATATTGATACCACAAAAGTGAACGTAAACGGGGGAGCTATTGCGCTTGGTCATCCACTTGGGTGTAGTGGTGTACGCATATCTACCACACTCATACACGAAATGAAAAAACGCAAAGTAAAATATGGTCTTGCAACAATGTGTGTAGGCGTGGGACAAGGTGCTGCCATTATTTTTGAAGGTTTGTGATTTTAGTTTTTATCACTAATTTCTAAAAGAAAAATTTAATGAAATGTAAGTGGCTTGAAAACAGTAAAAAGTAAAACCAAAGTTACTGTTACTTTATTTCTATTAAACTTTGAATATCTATAATGAAGTAAATTTATTTCGCTTCATAAAACTGGTATCTTCAGTCAACCTATAATAGACTCAGCCTTTGCATAGCGGCTCATCTCGAAAAAATGAAAAGGCGCTAAACAAAGGCTGATGGATTAATGTACAATCTTGTAACAAATGTAGTGGCTGTAGACACATATTTGGACATAAAAACTCTTAAAGAAATCATAAAATATTCTAAAAACTGTTTCTTTTTTTATGAGTAAAAGAAATTACTTTCGTAGTCTAAATTTTTAATAACAAAAAATAATCATTTCTAATGAGTGCATGGAAAGAATACCAAGAACAACATAAAGATCGCTTTTTAAATGAGCTTTTAGATCTATTGAGGATACCAAGTGTAAGTGCTAAAACAGAACATAAACCCGATATGCTTAAATGTGCTAACGCTGTAAAAGATAGCCTATTAGCAGCTGGTGCAGACAAAGTAGTTATTTATGAAACTGAAGGTCACCCAATTGTATATGGCGAAAAAATTATAGACCCTACTAAACCAACGGTTTTAGTTTATGGCCATTATGATGTGCAGCCAGCAGAGCCACTAGAACTTTGGAATAGTCCGGCTTTTGAACCAACGATAATAGACGGAAAAATTTTTGCAAGAGGAAGCTGCGATGATAAGGGGCAATTTTATATGCATGTAAAAGCCTTGGAAATCTTGGTAAAAACAAACTCCCTTCAAAACAATATTAAGTTTTGTATAGAAGGTGAAGAAGAAATAGGCTCGCCAAACTTAGGGAAATTTGTAGCAGCTCAAAAGGAATTATTAAAAGCAGATTGCGTACTTATAAGCGATACGGCTATGCTAAGTTTAGATACACCAAGTATGGATGTGGGAGTGCGTGGTTTAAGTTATATAGAAGTAGAAGTAACAGGGCCAAACAGGGATTTGCATAGTGGCGTGTATGGCGGGGCTGTAGCGAATCCCATAACAATCCTTACAAAGATGATAGCATCGTTGCATGATGAAAATAATCATATTACTATTCCTGGGTTTTACAATGAAGTTGTAGAAGCTTCTGCTGAAGAAAGAACATTGATGGCTAGAGCACCATTTAATGAAATGGCATATAAAGAGGAACTTGGCGTAAAAGAATTGTGGGGCGAAAAAGGATATACAACAAATGAAAGAACTGGTATAAGACCTACCATAGAATTAAATGGAATTTGGGGTGGATATATTGGCGAAGGTGCAAAAACAGTTTTACCAAGTAAAGCTTTTGCAAAAATTTCGGCAAGGCTAGTGCCAAACCAAAGCTCAGAAGTAATAACAGAAAAAATAATTAGCCATCTGCAAAATATTGCGCCTGCAAACGTAACTGTAAAAGCTACATTACACCATGGAGGCGAGCCGTATATGACACCAATAGATAGCAAAGGCTACATTGCAGCAGCAAAAGCAATTGAAACTACCTTTGGCAAACAACCAATACCAGTTCGTGGAGGTGGCAGTATTCCTATTTGTGCTTTATTTGAAAAAGAGTTGGGAATTAAAATTATTTTTATGGGCTTTGGTTTAGACAGTGATAACCTACACAGTCCAAATGAAAAATTTAATATAGAAAACTATTACAAAGGGATAGAAACGATTCCTTATTTTCACAAATTTTTCTCTGAAGCATAATTTATCACTAGGTGTTATGTAAAATTCTCTAGGATTATATTAAAAAAATCAGGTATTTAAACTAGCACTTAGAAAAAAAACGGACTTCTTAGTGAATTTTCACTGAAGTCCGTTTTTGTATCGGGAAGCAGACTTGAACTGCCGACCTTCGGGTTATGAATCCGATGCTCTAACCAGCTGAGCTACCCCGACAACTGGGCGGCAAAATTAGCGATATTTACCTACATAAGAAAACAATTAGTCAATTATTTATTACAAGCTAAAAAATGAAATATTTGCAAGGACGTAAAAATATTGAATTTTAGTACTAAGCATTGTAACCTTCTGATAATTTAGTTTATTGAATCATTCATAGTAATAATTTGATTTTAATTCATTGTGATGCAACTATTTTATCTATTTTTATGGCAAATCCAACATTTAGTAAAAGAAACATATTACTTTATGGCAGATTTTAAAATAAATCAATATTAATGAATGTAAGCAGGGACATTTCTGATATAAATGCAGTCTTGATAAAGAGAGCAGCTGAGGGAGACGAAAGCGCCTTTAACCAAATTTATAACCTTATATCTGGAAAGATGTATAGTTTATGCCTAAGGTATGCATCAAATACCGATGAAGCAAATGATATTTTTCAAGATGGATGTATTAAATTATATAGAAATTTAGGCTCATTTAGGGATGAGGGCTCATTTGAAGGTTGGGCAAGACGAATATTTGTAACTACTTCATTAGATGCATTAAAAAAGAAAAGAATCCAATTTTCCGATCTCGATGAAAACCTAAGTGTAGCTGCCACTGGCAATAACGTGCTAGACAAACTTTCATTAGATTACTTGATGAAAATCATAACCGATTTGCCTCCGGGTTATCGTACAATAATAAATTTATATGTAATTGAAAATTATAGCCACAAAGAAATTGGTGAAATGCTTGGCATTACTGAGAGTGGAAGTAAATCTAAATTACATAAAGCAAGAACTTATTTAAAGAACATACTGCCTGAGTCTGAAATTGAATAACGAGGATAACATATTAAATGATTTAACGAACCACTCTGTGGATCCACCTGCTTTTTTACTCCAAAATATCCAGAGTAAATTGGAAGAAGAAGCTATGCGTGTTATTAAACAAAAGTTAAGTGCTTTATTAAGTCATACAATTGAGCCATCAACAAGGCAAATAAGCTTTGATACAATAATGAAACTCATAAACGATACAGATCATTTAAATGCGTTCAAAAAATTAAAAAATAATGAAGTAAAGCCTCCCTTTCCTTTTGAAAGGTTAATGGAAATAATCAAAGGATTGGCTACAAAAAGCAATGTAAAAACAGGTGCAAAAGTTATATCCTTTGCTAAATTTAAAAAAATGGCAGCTGCTGCGATTCTATTTTTTGTAATAGCTGTTTATTTTACTTTTCAAAAAATAAATAATTCTAAGAGTGGGCAAGATTTTGCATCTAAGATAACCGCACCTTCATTTACTCCAATTATTGTTACTCCACCAAAAGATGCTAATTTAATTGCCAAAACAGACTCAAATTTTGATATTGCATCAAAAAATACAAACAAAAAAAATAAATTTTTTGGTGACTCGCCAAGAAGATTTGGGACATCATTAATTAAAAGTGCAAAAGCAGGAGAGCGTTTACCATTGTCAGAAATGAACATTAATGGAGTAACTTTTCAAATAATAGATAATGATTACTTAGCTACATTTGCCGCATTAACTGAAGAAAATTTACCTCTCTTCTTAAAAGCCGAAAAACCTGTTGCTACTAATATTACGCTAGATCAATATACATCTATCAATATTTCTGAAGGCATGAGTGCAATGATGAAAAAAATGTATAAGACAAGAAAAAGTGGTAAACCTACAAGAAGAGCTAGAAAGCAAAAAGAAAAATTGGAGAAATGGAAAAAAGCCGATGTAGATTACTTTAATCAAAATTCGAATCTCAATCCACTAGATCCGAGGGATTTAGGGAACTTTATTTTGAATAAATAACAATAGGTTGTTCAAGCAAAATCAGTCTTTAAAATGTTTAGTTTTATAAAAAATTCATCCGCTCATTTTTCAAAATATATGCTCTTAGCGGTTTTTATTTTTTGTGTTTTTATTAATACAAATGCTCAAAAAGTAAAACCAAAAACTTACAAAATAAATACAAAAGAGTTTATACTTTCATATGCTGTTACTATCACTGGAGAAAAAACCGATGGAATTCAGCAAACATATAATGGCGGACAAAAAACAGCTTTTGTAAAAAATGATTTAGTGAGGCTTCGCTTGGTAAGCCTTATGCGTGTACAGAGCATTTATTTCAACAACAAGAAAGGACTTACTTCAAAAGTTGCTTCTGTAGTTAAAGAATCTGGCAAAGAAAGAACTGCTATGACCCTAAATGCAAAAGAATGGAAAAGTTTCAACAAAAAAAATGAAAGCATAAGGTGCGAAATTTTTAAAGAAGACACCCTTCGAATCTTAGGGCAGCTATGTAATAAAGCCACACTCACATCAAAAGATAGCAGTAAAATTACTGTATATTATTTACCAGAAGCTAAGAATAATACACTTGCTGCTGCAGAGCCGCTATTTGCTAGTGTACCAGGTTTGGTAATGAAATACTCAATTGAAATAGCTGACAAGACTTTAGAATATACTGCTGTAGAATTAAAATTTGCTCCTATAGCTGCTACTGTTTTTAACCAACCAAGGTTGGGGTATTTGAAAGTAAAGTATAATCCTAATGGAAGTACAATTCCCGTAACTCCTGATGAAGCAGACGATGATAATGGAACAGAAGAAGAAGAAACAGAAATGGAAACACCAACTGGCACCACCACACCTGCTACTACTCAGCCAATAACACCATCAAAGCCTCCGATAATTAGTACTAAACCACCAATAAATTATTAGTTCCAATAGAAAGCTGGCAGTTACTTTTCATTAAGAAATTAAGGTACGCAGGTTTAATTTTATTATTTACATTTTCTTTTCACTTAAGTATTACCCTCACAAAATACTTAATAAAATAATTTATGGTCGCTTTACCCTTGGTATCCATGCCACTTCTTCTACTTGTAAAATATGTGCAGCATATCTAGATAATGTAAATAGATGATCGCTTAATCTATTGATGTATTTTATAACAACTGGGTCAATAAAAATATTTTCTTCTTGCATGTGCACACACAAACGTTCTGCTCGCCTACATACACAACGAGCTATATGCAAGGTAGAAACTGTATGATGCCCTCCTGGAAGAATAAAAAATTTCATGGGAGGCAAAATTTTCATCATCTTATCTATGTCTTCTTCTAAAAATAGAATATCTTCTTCCAATAGATCGGGCATCTTCATCAATGGCTCTTTATCAGGATCGCAGGCCAATGAAGAACCGATGGTAAATAAACGGTCTTGAATTTCTTTCAAAACAATATTGCAATCTTTATCTTTTAATAAATCATTACATAAACCAATATAGGAATTCAACTCATCTATTGTACCGTAAGTTTCTATTCTAATATGACTTTTAGGAACTTTAGTTCCACCTATCAAGCTTGTTTTGCCAAGGTCGCCAGTTTTTGTATAAATTTTTGATGCCATGTATTTATTTTTTTAGCCGGTAAGGTAAGAAATCGTTTTTTTTCACTAAGATCTAAAGACTATAATTATTATTTACCTCTTCTCGGTCAATGTAATTAAGCTAAAACTTTGTGCGAATTTACTTTATCACTCTCTATCAAACCATCTTTAAGTCTTATAATTCTTTTAGAAAAAGAAGCAATATCCTCCTCATGGGTTACGATCACAATTGTATTACCATCATGGTGTAATCCACCAAGTATATCCATTATTTCGTGTGATGTTTTGGAGTCTAAATTACCGGTAGGTTCATCTGCAAGAATAATTGCTGGCCCATTAATTAACGCTCGTGCTATTGCAACTCTTTGGCACTGTCCACCACTCAATTCATTTGGCTTGTGATGCATTCTATCTTCCAATCTTACTTTTGCAAGAACCGCTTCTGCCCTTTCTATTCTTTCTTTTTTAGAAACGCCAGCATAAATAAGTGGCAATGCAACATTTTCTGCTGCGGTAAGTCTTGGCAATAAATTAAACTGCTGAAATACAAACCCAATTTCTTTGTTTCTTACTACAGCTAGATCATCATCTTCCATACGACTAACATCTTTTCCATTTAAAATATAACGACCACCAGTAGGAGAATCTAAACATCCTAAAATATTCATAAGGGTAGATTTGCCGCTACCACTCGGCCCCATCAATGATACATAATCGTTCTTAGCAATATCTAAGGTTATACCTTTTAAAACAGGCAACTCAATTTTACCTAGGTAGTAACTTTTTCTAATATTTTCTAGCTGAAGTATAGCAGATGAACTCATGATTGTTTTTTTATAACAGTAGGTACAATAAAATGAGGGGCTTTATTTTTTGTTGCATTTTTCATTGCTTCTTCATTGCTAATGCTATTTTGTATGAAATCTTCTCGAGTGCTATTCGTATTGGTACTCATATGCAACAATGGTTCTATTTGGCTTGTATCTAGCTCATTCATTTTTTCTATAAAACCAATCATACTTTGCATGTCTTTTTTTATCTGTATTTTTTCGTTGGCTTCAAAACGCAGCCTTGCAAGCCCAGCAATCTTATCTACAGTATCATCAGTTATTTCCATACTACAAATGTAAAGTATTAGCCGCAGAGGCATATATGAATTTATATGAGCGGAAAAGAAAAGGCCATGGATGTATTGTAAAAGTTTTTTGGATAAAGGCTCAAAAAGAGAAAATGGGGTTTATTAAAAATGCTCATTTTTATTTTAAACTACCCTTTTGGGCCTTTATATTTCATTAATCAATAAACATCAGCACAATAATTTAGAATCACTTTGGCTTTTTTCTTATTCAACTTTTAGCCCATTCTATATTAAAAAATGCCGATAATTTATTTATAGCATCTAGTATAAATCACGCTGGTATTATTATCTTCGCCGCAATATTAACACAATGAGCGAACAAATATTTTCTACAGAAAAAAAGATAGTGATGAGTGGTATAAGACCTACGGGTTTCTTACACTTAGGTAACTATTTTGGAGCTATACGCAATTATGTGAAAATGCAAGAGGAGTTTGAGTGCTATTTTATGGTAGCCGATTTGCATTCCCTTACCACACATCCGGATACCGCCGAGCTTAAACAAAATGTGTATAGGGTAATAGCAGAAAATATTGCTTGTGGTCTTGACCCCGATAAAGCAGCTTTTTATTGCCAAAGCCACATAAGAGAAACATCGGAGTTGTATTTGTATTTGAATATGATGGCATATAAAGGTGAGTTAGAAAAAACGGTTACGTTTAAAGATAAAGCACGCCAAAATCCGGACAATGTAAACGCTGGCCTACTCACTTACCCGGTGCTTCAGGCTGCTGATATATTAATACACCGAGCAAGTTATGTTCCGGTGGGCAAAGACCAGGAGCAACACTTGGAAATGGCACGAACTTTTGCCAATCGTTTCAATCACAGATACGGCAATGTTTTTCCAGAGCCTCTTGCCTTTAATTATAATACCGCACTGGTAAAAGTACCTTCGCTAGATGGGCTAGGTAAAATGAGTAAAAGTGAAAACCAGCTTGCTACTATTTATTTAGCAGATGATGATGATACGATTCGCAACAAAATAAAAAAGGCAAAAACGGATAGCGGACCTACAGAAAAAAATAGCTTTATGCCTGACTATATTGAGAATATCTTTGCCCTAATGCAGCTAGTAAGCAGTGAAGATAAAATAGAGAAATATAAAAATGATTTTAATGAGGCTAGCATTCGTTATGGTGATTTGAAAAAAGAATTGGGAGAAGATATGGTAGCCTTTGTAGCACCAATTAGACAAAAAGCCGTGGAAATAATGAACAACGAAAAAAAGCTTAAAGAAATAATGGAGCAAGGAGCTGCAAAAGCAAATAAGAGTGCCCATGCAACCATGGAAATAGTAAGAAATGCCATAGGACTTAGTTACTAATATATTCATTTGACCTAAAATTATTGTAACAAACAACCCTTGCTATAAAAATTTAAATAAATATAAAAAAAATTACCAATCATAATTATCGGCGTTCTAATAAATCTTATATTCGATTATGGCTAAAATAAAAAAACCAAAACACATTGCTATCGCAGGTAATATTGGTGCAGGAAAAACTACCCTTACAGAAATGCTGAGTAAGCATTACAAATGGATTCCACAATTTGAAGATGTAGATCATAACCCCTATTTGAATGATTTTTATGAAGACATGCCTAGGTGGAGTTTTAACTTACAAATATTTTTCCTTAATAGCAGATTAAAACAGCTGCTAGAAATACAACATGGCTCTGAAACGGTTATACAAGATAGAACGATATACGAAGATGCAAATATTTTTGCACCCAATTTGCACGATATGGGCTTAATGGGCAAAAGAGATTTTGAAAATTATTACCAATTTTTTGAAACATTAAAATCTATGGTGCAGCCACCAGATTTATTAATTTATTTGAAAGCATCTGTACCTACTTTGGTATCTCAAATACAAAAAAGAGGGAGAGAATATGAAGAAAATATTAGACTCGATTACTTGAAAAAATTAAATGATTATTACAATAGCTGGATAGATGGCTACAAAGAAGGTAAGCTAATTGTCATAGATGCTGACAATAATAAATTTGCGGAAAACGAAGCCGACCTTGGTAAAATTATTTCGGGGATAGACGCTGAATTGTTTGGGTTGTTTTAGACCGAAGCGGTATGGAACGGAGAATATTAAGATTTATATGATCAAGAGGATTAATCCCCTAATGATTGAATTAGGCAGTTCACAAATTAGAAACTTCAAATTTTCGCTACAATCTTGTCGTTACCCCTCTCTAAAGGATAGGGAATGGGGGTGAGGCTCCTACTCCAACAACTTATTTTTCATTGCATAAAAAATAAGCCCTACAGAGTTTTTTACACCAAACCGCTCCATCATTCTGTCTTTAATAGCTTCTACAGTACGTGGGCTTATGTTAACTTTTAAAGCAATTTCCGATGCCTTAAACTCCATTGCTACTAGCATGAGCACTTCCTTTTCTCTATCGCTTAACACATTTTCTGAATTAAGCGATGGTTGAAATTTTTGCTTACTGTAATTTTTCTTAATAAGAATTTTATTTACGAAAGGGGTTAAATAAAAACCTGTACGTTTTACATCTGTAATGGCTTTATATACTTCGTTAGGCTCTGCACTTTTTAGTAAATAGCCAGCAGCACCACAATCCATTAAGTGGCTTACAAACCTATCATCTTCGTACATAGAAAGTACAATCACCCTTATGTGTGGGTACAATTTTGTAATGGCTTTTGTAGAATCAATACCGTCTTTTAAAGGCATTTTAAGATCGCAAAGAATAATATCTGGTGTATATTCAGGTATAAGCTTTAGCAATTCCTCTCCATTTTCTGCTTCAAACACAAACCTTATATTGGTGTATTGGCGCATAGAAAGAATTACTCCTTTGCGAAATATCTTATGATCGTCTGCAATTCCTACTTTTATCTCATCTAACATTGCTGAAAAAGTAATTTAATTTTAGTTTTAATAAATTGTCCAATTACAAGAACAATGTTTGCAAGATACTCATTCTTTAAAGATTACTCCTTTTAAAACCAATCTGGAAAGAGGATTAAAGAACATTCTTAAAATTTCGGGATCTCCATCGTTACTTTATAATAGGTCTGGCTTTCATCAATATCAAAAGAAATTTTGCCCTTTAATACTTTCATTCGGCTACTTATATTCTTTAAACCTAAGCCATTACCATGGTAAGCAATTTTATCAAATTCTGCTTGCACAATTCCTTTACCATCGTGGTGTATGCGAATGAAATAAGTATCATTACTCACATTTTCTGTGAGGTGTATAAAACCTGCATTACTATGCTTTAAAATATTATTTACAAGCTCTTGTATAACCCTAAAGGCAAGCATCTCTTGCTCGGGTGTAAGTCTATCTTTATAATCGTGAAAACGGGCAGACACTTTCATAGCACCGCTACCGTTTATTTTTTGAAACAAATCATTGGTGGCACTCTCTAAGCCAAAATTCTTTAGCGTAGGAGGCATAAGGCCATGGCTTATGTTGCGTATAAGAGCAATAGCTTCATCTATAATTTGCTTGGCACTATATATAGATTGCAATTGCTGTGCCTTGTCTTGATTGATAAAATTATCGTTGAGGTAAAGACGAACAGTAGCTAACAAAGGGCCAGCATCATCATGAAGGTCGGATGCGATATGTTGGCGCTCCTCTTCTTGAAACTGTATACTAGCTTTTAGCATAGCTGTTTGGCGTTCTTCCTCTATGCGTGCAAGTGTTTTGTGAAACCCAACTACTTTGCGTTGGTGCAGCGCAACCAATGCTATTAACACAAGTGCAAGCAACAACATAACAGATGTGCCAAATATCATTGTTCTGCTGCCTTGGGTACTTTCTGAGATTATTTGTAAAAAATACATGGGCAGCTATACATTGGTATTTTTGAGAAAAGGTAAATCGTCGTCGAGACCTAAACCTTCCGGCACGTTAATTATAGGTTCTTTTCCTGTGGGTTCATGAGCAAACCATGCGAGGCAGAGGATTATATCCTTAACTATACTTACACTTGAGAAAATTTGCTTCATTTGTCTCACAAACACTGAATCTTTACTTGAATTTGCTAACAAAAAATAAAAAAAACTTCCAGTAAAGTATATAAAAAATGCAACACAAATCCAAAACGAAATAGTTTTATAAATTGGTACTACACTTACTTTCAACATTTTCTCATAAAAATAAATTAATATAACTATCATGAATGCTAAAAACTCCACCATAAATGGTTGTGGATTATAAGTATTAAGTTTTGAACGAAGAAATGTATAAATAGTAAAAATAAAAAAGAGTGGAATACTAATTAATATAATTTTTTTTACTAATTTGTTATCTAGGAGATAGAAAAAGAATATTGAAAAGGACAAATATTCAAACAATAAAAAAATGTTGACTATGCTAAGGTTGTAAGTTCCATTTTTTACATAAAAAATTAAGAACAGAATAAGCCCAGAAATAACAGCTAGACCTAATAAATATAAAGACATTACCCTTAAGTATTTCGTGCTAATTTTTTTGAAAAATATTATACAAAAAACTAAGGGTAATGTCTCTAAAAATACTGTAAAGAAAAATAGAAGTTTCAAATTTTATCAATTATTACCAAATGTAAATAAGATAAATTAAAAAACACTAAAATTTGTTTTACAAAAATGATTTAATTAAAGAAACATTTCTAACAACATAATTATTACTGACCCAATCATAAAATTTAATTTTAAGTTTAAAAAAGTTATTTCTAAAGCAAATATGCCTCAATACGTATTTATACGCAATGGGGTATTTATTTTAAGTAATTGTACGTATTTATTAAAGTCCTGCATATTAATTGTTTAGTATTAAAAAAGATAGATAGATTTAATTTATAAAAAGCAAATGTACGTAAATTATACCGTATTTTTACTATGCAGTTTAGGTATGTTTACCTAGTATTTTACCATCAATTTTTGGTACTTATAAACATTTTATCCATAAAGTGGATATCTTTTTGGTATAAAAAGAACAAAAAAAAAGATATTGAGTTTTATTTAAAACGTGTTGAAATTCGGCCAAAATTGGCAAAAGCCACAAATAATCATTGTACCCAAAGATTTTACTTAGCATATAATGGCGCATCTTATAAAAATTGCAATAGCAGATGATCACAAAATTTTTAGAGATGGTATTAAAATGGCACTTGCTAATAAGCCAAACCTAAAAATGTTTTGGGAGGCAGAAGATGGAAAAGATATGATGCACAAAATATCTGTAAAGCTGCCAGATGTATTGCTCATGGATATTCGCATGCCGGAGATAGATGGCATAAACGCTATACAAATTTTACGCAAAGAATATGCTGCTGTAAAAATTATTGTACTTACCATGTATGATGATGAGCAAACCATAAACAAAATGATGGATATGGGCGCCAATGCTTACCTCACCAAAACCACAGACCCCGAAGAAATATACAAAGCCATACTTACCTGCATGAACGAGGATTTTTATTTTAATGATCTCGTAAACAATGCTGTAATGGGCAAGCTAAAACAAAAGAAAAGTGTGCGAGAGTATTATTCAGAAAGCATACCTGTCTCTTTTAGCGAAAAAGAAATAAAAATATTACAACTCCTCTCCCAAGATAATACTGCAGAAGAAATATCAAAAATTGTATTTCTTAGCCCGAGAACAGTGGAAACTATTAGGCAAAATATGAAAACCAAAGCAGGTGTAAAAACCATTGGTGGGCTTATTATGTATGCAATGCGAAATAAGTTGATAGAGTAGGCGCTTCCTCTAACCCCTTTAACTAAAATTTCTAGCATGGTCTTTGAACGTGAAAAGACATTAAAAAAAAACAGTAGCTTTACTATAGCATGTTAAAACTATATATATTTATTTTTACAATTGCCATATCAATTTGTTCTTATGGGCAAACGGTATCTTTTACATATGCAGGCGTGGGTGGTACTTTGTGTAACCCTGCTACAGTAAACTTTACGCCTACAACCTCCGAAACACCTATTGGCTATACTTGGTCGTTTGGCAATGGACAATTTAGCAATGCAGCAAATCCAAGTATTGTTTTTTCAGCTGGTACATACACCGTAAGTTTAGTAGCCGTTTTTGCAAGCCAAGCAGTAGAAACCACACAAACTATTTTTATAAACCCGAGTATCACAAATACGTTAACTGTAGATAGAAATTATATTTGCCAACCGGGCATCGTTAATTTTACTTCCACATCATCTGGTAATATTGCTTCTTATGAATGGAATTTTGGCGATGGAGTTACCCTAATAAATACATCGCCTATTATTACTCATAACTATGCAAGTTTTGGTAGTTTTGCTGCTTCTGTAAAAGCAATAGATGTCTCCGGCTGTGGTGCAATAAGTTCTCAAACAATTACCGTACAAAACCCTCCAATTTCGGGCAGTGTAAGCCCGTCAAGTGGGTGCATTCCAGCTACAGCAAATTTTACGGCAAATGTAACGTTACCTATTGGTGGTTCAGTAACTTCTTATACTTGGGACTTTAATAATGGCTCCCCTACTTCGTCCATAGGAACGCATACCTACAATGCAGTGGGCTTATACAACCCAACAGTAAGCATCATAACAAATGAAGGTTGTTCCAATACCTTTAATTATCCTACAATTGGTTTTGGTACACCGCCTACAAACCATATTGCTTACCCAGGCAAGCTTATTTATTGTGGTTCGGAAACACCTATGTTTGTAGCAAAGGCTAATACCGCAAATACTTATTTTTGGGATTATGGAGATGGAACTACACAAACCGTAACAGATACCATAACTACCCATAAATATGCAACACTTGGAGTGAAAAACATTACTGTTACTCCTTATTTTAACGGCTGTGCTGGTACACCTATAAGTTTTTCTATTTCTATAGTAGGAGTAATAGCAAGTTATACCTATGCAAATACATGTACCAATAAAAAAACATTCACTTTTACAAATACAAGTCAAGGAATTGTTACTAACTACCAATGGAACTTTGGAGATGCTAGTCCTATAGCAAATTCTATAAATGCCACGCACACTTATCCTGCATCTGGATCATTTACCACAGTACTAACCATTACTGATAATGGAACAGGTTGTAGCGATACTACATCTGTAGTAATTCAAACTGCAAATCCCACGCTTACAAATCCAGATTTGATTTTATGCAAAAATGCTAATACAACATTTACAATTCAAAATAATTATATGACACCAGGTATCGGTTATACTTGGAGTGTTTTGGGCCTACCCAATATTGGCAATGCTACAAATCCTTTTACCGCAACTGCAACCAATTTTGGAAATTTTAATAACAATTATGTTGTTATCAATAACGGAGCACAGTATTGTGCAGATACCATCTCCTTAAATAATGCCATTTCAGTAAGAGGTCCTAACCTTAGTTTTAATGCACCTGCTTCTGTTTGCGCACTTACAGATGTTTTCTTACTAAATACATCTACTCCATACCAAGCAACAGATACCGTAAAATTGTGGTATTGGAATTATGGAATTAGCCCAATAAATGACACTACTTACATTGCAGATACCATTCGCTTTGGAGGACCAGGTGTTTATACCGTTAAGCTATTTGCACAAGATAAAAATGGTTGTATAGATAGTTTGATAAAAAACATTACCGTAAGACCTACACCATTCTTACGTATTTTTCCTAGAGGAGATACGCTATGTCTTGGGCAAACAGACCAACTTATTGCATTTCACAGCGACACTTTGTTGTGGACACCCGCCACTTCTGTATCATGTAGCACTTGCGATACCACAATTGCTTCACCTACAAATAGTGGCTATATTTATGCAACTGCCACAAATAATTTAAATTGTGTAGCTACAGATAGTTCATATGTATTGGTTTATACTCCATTTACTTCAAGTATATTAGAGAGCCCAATAACTGTTTGTTTAAAAGACAGTGTTCAATTATCCGCCCTGCCACTAGGCAAAAAAATTGCATGGTCACCCTTATCAGGCATATCAAATCCAATCATTTACAACCCATTTGTATCTCCTAATACTACCACAATGTATGCAGCTGCATTGGAAGATTCGGCAGGTTGTTTTACAGATACTGCTTACGTAAATGTAATCGTAAAAACATTACCAACTGTAGACTCAGGACCTGATAGAGGTTATCCTTATTTGAGTCCGTTTACCATAAATCCTCTTTATAGTAGCAATG
>JANMFB010000368.1:0-15661 GCA_031377605.1 Ferruginibacter sp. | reverse complement strand
CATTGCTATAGCCGCCATCGGCTAATAATTCTTCTACCGTAAATTATTTTCTGCAAGATTTTCGATGGTGTTTTTTAATAGCGAGGGAAAACTAATTACAGAAAACTGCAAAATGATGTAAATTTGTAATAAGGAAAAAACAAACATTTGAGAAAAGGACTTAATAATTCAAAACATTAAGTCTCTTTTCAAAAGAGATATTAACACAATAAATTGGAACACTGAGTATTTATTATCCCTTCTCTTTTTACCAAAAAAGAGTCAAATAAAATCAAGACGAGACATTATTCATGTAGAACATTTTGCCTGAAAGAAGTCCCTACATAATATTCAATTAAATTATCTTTCAGTGAAAATACTTTTTTTGTAAAGTAATTTTAAAATACTCCAAATATAAGTTTCACTCAAAAAACCATTCGTAACTTCTAAATAAAAAATGTCAATAGTTGAAGAAGTATGCGCATCTTTTTATTCAAAAATATTTACACAAATGGCACTTTAACAACAATAGCTTTTAATAAACCATTTCTAATTTTTACAAATATTTCACTACCAATTGCTGCATGCTCGGTAGCCACATATCCCATTCCTATTGCTTTGCCAAGTGATGGAGCCTGTGTGCCAGATGTTACAATGCCAATATTATTTCCTGCTGCATCTGCAATTTCATAATCGTGACGGGCAATTCCTTTATCAATCATTTCAAAGCCAACTAACTTTTTTGTAACACCCTCAGCCTTCTGTTTTGCAAAGGTTTCTTTGTTTGTAAAATCTTTGGTGAACTTTGTAATCCAACCAAGCCCTGCTTCTATGGGAGAAGTTGTATCGTTTATATCATTACCATACAAACAAAAACCTTTTTCCAATCTTAATGTATCCCTAGCACCAAGCCCAATTGGTTTTATGCCAGCAGATTTTCCCGCTTCAAAAATAGCATCCCAAATTTTATCTGCAGCACCATTCTTGTCTGCAAAATAAATTTCTACCCCACCGCTACCTGTGTACCCTGTTGCACTTATAAGTACATTTTCTACACCTGCAAAAGTTCCTTTTGCAAATGTGTAATAAGTAAGGTTTAAAATATCTAATTCAGTAAGTGGTTGTAATATTTTTGTAGCAAGTGGGCCTTGTATGGCAAGTAAACAAGTTTCGTTGGAAATATTTTGCATAGGTACATTGTTGGTATTGTGTCTGGTAATCCAATCCCAATCTTTAGTAATGTTTCCTGCATTTACTACGAGCATGTATGTTTTATTTTCTTCAACACAATAAACCAGTAAGTCATCTACTATACCGCCAGTTTCGTTTGGTAAGCAACTATATTGCGCTTTACCAGCTGTAAGTTTACTGGCGTCGTTAGTAGTTATGCGTTGTATAAGTTCCAGAGCATTTTCTCCCTTTAGCATAAACTCACCCATATGACTCACATCAAAAACCCCGGCAGCATTGCGTACTGTTGAGTGTTCATCATTGATACCTGTGTAAGATATGGGCATATTAAAGCCTGCGAAATCGGCCATTTTTGCACCAAGTGCTATGTGTTTGTGTGTAAAAGGAGTATTTATCATATGTTCTTTTTAGAGGTGCAAATGTACATAAAAACCCTGCTTTTTCAAGCAGGGTTTTGTTCAACCTCACAACATAACGACTTTCTTTTTTAAATAAAGCTTTTGCCATTTTGATTTACTATGTTAATGATAGTAAAATTACAACACCCCCATTAACAAATTTCCTGGCAACAACTTATATAACGAAGAAGTTTCTTTTTTTATTCCACTCTCCACTTGTTTATCTATTTTATCTTTTTCTTTTTGAATTGAATCTCTAAAGTTTTGTTCAGCTTTATCTAAATTTATTTTTATGGAATCGTATTTGTTTTTTGGCTTGTTATCTTCGTAGCGGTAAGTTCCACCATTGCTTGCATCTGGAGATTTTATATTGTCATCTACCGAAATTCCGTTTTCATTTATACGTACGCTACTTTTACCATCTCTAATATCAATTCCATTTTCATCAAATCTGAAATTTGTGTCGTCATTATAATTAGCTGGTTTACCGTCAGCAGTTACCAATCCATCTTTTGTCATTGTATACCAAGTTCCATCTCCCCAACCAGTTTCTACATTATCAAAAGAGATATTATCAAATTCATCGTATCCATTGTTTACGGAGAATGGTCCATTAAAACGAATGGTACTTGTTCTACCCACATGCCCATTAATTTTTATCCGCTTTCCTACTGGTACATACACAGTAAGAATTACTCTTTGGTTTCTAAGTTTTTCTGTTTTGTTTATTGAAATTGTGTTATCAATAACAAACAATGAATCTTGCTGAAAAGCATTAAAATTTATGAGCGATGCAAGACTATCAGCATTTTTTCTTGTGCTTCCACTAGCTAATTTTATGGTTGTTACTTTAAAACTATCATTTGGAGACTTTATAATATGAATGGCTACATTCCTTATTGAAATGGTGTCTTCGTCAATTACGTTATCAAAAAAATCTCCATTAAACCATCTTTTTCTTGTGTATCGAGTACTTGGTAAATGGTCTGTAATTTCTAATGAATTTATAGTGGGATTGCTAAGTGTTAAACTTTGCTCATTGATATTTGCATTGTGTTTAAAATCGTTTGACAATGATGCGCCCAATAATGCAAGCGATAACCAACCGATAATCCACATTGCAATAAAACTAAGACGAAGTATTTTACTGCCAGCTTTTACTCTAGTAATTTTTCTTATTATCCAAGTTATAATACCAATCATTGGTGCTATAATAAAAAACAATAGAACACCCCAAGTATAAAAATTCTGCCAACCATCCGTTATTAAAAAATCCTTTAAAGAAAAATATCTAATGGCAACAATTCCACCTGCAAATAGCGATATTACAAGAGATATTCCTACTACACCAATAATAAAATAGGCAAAAGCTTTTACAATAAAAACTATAACATCTCCTAGTGATCGTCCACCTTTTCTTGCAACAGATTTAGCTTCACCACCAAAGGCTTTTCCTTTTTCTGATGCTACACCCATTACTTCTTTACCAAATTTTTGTGCACGTTCTTGTACACCTTTAATTTCTTCAGTTACGCTTTCTTTTATGGAATTCATATCTACTTTCTCTCCTTTCATTTCTAATTTTTCGGTTGTAGTTTTTGCCTCAGGCAATACCAACCAAAGTATTATGTAAATAATAAATGCGCTAGGACTAAAATGAATGATGTTTGGGAAAAAACCGTAATCGCTATCATCAAATCTAAAAGCAAACGAAATCATAGGTAATAAAAAGAGTAATCTAGGAATCCATACATTTACCCCAAAATAATGAGAAATGCCACTACATACGCCACCAAGATATTTTTCGTCTAAATCTCTGTATAGTTTTTTGCGACGGCTACCTATTACCTGTACAGCACTGCTTGGCACTGCTATCCACAAAATAATATATGGAATAAATCCTACACCAAAAGAGAAAAGTAAAATAAGAAATACAATTCTTACAATAGCAATATCTATATCAAAATAGTTTGCAATACCACTACAAACACCACCAACTATTTTGTGATTTTCATCTCTAAATAACCTTCTTTTACCTGATGTATTTGAGTAAGTGCTTTCTTGCTGGTTAGTATTTTGATTGTTTTGTTGTTGTGTATTAGCGCTTGTTTCTTCACCGGCTAAATCTTCTGGGCGTCCAATGCTGTTCATTACAGCTTGTACGTCTTCATCTACTATACAAGTAGCACCTGCCTTTAACCTTTCTTGAAAAAGCTCTGCAACACGACTTTCTATATCGTTTATTATTTCATCCTTACCTTCTTCGGCAGCAAAATGACGAGATAGGCTTTCAATATAATTTTTTAGCATTTCATAAGCAGATACTTCTATTGGAACTACGCTGCCTTGAAAGTTTATGTTTATAACCTGTTTCATGATAATTGTGTTTGTTAGTGTTAGTTGTTAATGTTGTAAAAGTTAATTTTTATTTGGTAAGAGCTGCTACTGCGTTTGCCATTTCGTTCCAGGTGTTTTCTAGCTCTTTGTAAAAATCTGCACCTTTATCTGTGAGTAAAAAATATTTTCTTGGCGGGCCGCTGTTACTTTCTACCCACCTGTATGTGAGCAATTCTGCATTTTTTAATCTGGTAAGGAGCGGATAAAGCGTTCCCTCAAAAATATTGAGGTTTGCAAGTTTCATTTTGTCTATAATATCCGATGGGTAAGCTTCCCCTTGTTTTATTATGGATAAGATGCAAAACTCCAAAACTCCTTTTCTCATTTGGCTTGCTGTGTTATCAATATTCATTTTCGTAAAATTTATTGTTTTTTATCACTTTGATAACACAAAGATAGGTTTTGTTTGGTACTATGCAAAACATAATACTACATAAAAAATAGTAGCAAGTCATAATATAGTACTTTATATGTTGATTTACAATTAAATAAGTAGAAAAATATTTTTAATAAATATTTTTAATTTTGTATGAGTGGCTTTAATAAAGGGATAAATGGTAAAAAATTACATGTATAAAACTTGATTTTCTGTAAAAAATGCTAAAACAAGGCCAACATGCTATCTTTTATTCCAATATTTTTATGATATGAATGAAATAACACCAATACAAAAAACACCCTCACTCATTTTTTGTGTTGTAATGGATTTAATTGGTATGGCTAGTTTTACAATTCTTGGAGTAGGTGAGTTTGCAGATGTAATTTGGGCGCCAATTTCTGCGTTTATTTTTTATAAAACATTCGGAGGAAAAATTGGACAAATTGGTGCCGTTTTAAATTTTATAGAAGAGGCATTTCCATTTACAGATATAATTCCGTCTTTTAGTATTGCTTGGCTTATTAAAAAGTATTTTTAATTTTTAAACAATAGTATATGAAAATTTTATTATTAGGTTTTATTTATTGCTTTTTAGCTCCTAGTACTACTAAAATTTATATTGTACGTCATGCAGAAAAAAATGGGACAGCCTCTAATGCAGATTTAAAAACTCCTGAAGGTTATGCCAGGGCAAATGTTTTAAAAGATTCTCTTAACAAGCTATCATTAACAAGTATTTTTTCTACAAATACCCCACGTACTATCCATACAGCTGAACCTACTGCAAATTCAAAGCATCTTCCCGTTACCATTTATAATGATGCAGATTCACTAGTAGATCAACTCCTACTAAAGAAAAACAAAACATACCTAATTGTAGGTCATTCTAACACCATACCTAATATGATTCGACATCTAGGATTAGATCCGGGCTTTGAGGGGAATATTCCTGATAATGAATTTGATAATTTGTTTGTAATAATTAAAAAATGGAATTTAGATGGAACAAGTGAAGTAATTGTTAGAAAAACTTATGGAGAGCCAACTCCATAAGTTTTTTTACCATTTATCAATTAATTAACAGGGATTTACTTCCTATTTCCTAACTTGAAACTATAAACTATACAACATGAAAAAACTTTCTCTTTTGGTAATGCTATTTTTTACTATAGCCAATTTGTATGCACAAGTAACTTTTGAAGCACTTAGTTTTTCCAACCCATATCCTCAAGTATTACAAAACCTCAGTTTTAAATTCGACCAAAATCTATCTCCACTTGTAAATGAAAAAAATATAGAGATAATTATATATCAATTTACAAGCAAAGGACTTGTTGTTAAAGAACCAAAGGCAAAGAAAGTTGGTAGTAAATATTCTTGTACTATAAATATTGATAGCAATGCAACTTGTTTAGCGTTTGGATTTTCTGGCGAAAAGGAGAAAGATAATAACGCAACCAACGGATACATAATTCCGATATACAATAACAACAAACAACCTGTGTCAGGCTATTATGCTAGTGCTGGACAACTATATGCAGGCTATGGAGAATTTCTTTTTGGTATGGCAAATACGCCACAAAAGAATTTGGATTTATTAGAAGAAGGACTAGTAAAGTATCCTGAATTAGAAAATGATGCCAATTATTACAATGGATATTTAGCTGCAATAAGTTCTGTAAGGAAAGCACAAGCAAAAGAAATTATTGCGGCCAAAATAGTTAGTATTGAAACTAAACCTTCACTTACAGAAGCCAATTATGCAATATTAGCAAACTATTACGCTCGAAATAAAAATAAAGCAAAAGGAGATTCATTGATGTCTGTAATGAAAGCTAAATTTCCTGCAGGCAACTGGATACCAGGAGAAATAGTAAATCGGTTTTTCGGAGAAAAACTAGCAGATAAAAAAGTAGCAATTTATGAAGAGTTCAATACCAAAGTGTCCTCCGACAAGAAAGATGTGAATACTATAAATATGATGAAAAACCAAATAGCTGCAGCGTACGATAAAGAGAAAAATACGGCTATGTATGCTAAATGGTCGGCAGGCTTGCCCATGAGTGAAAAAGCATCTGGTTTGAACAACAAAAGCTGGGCAATGGCAGAAGCTGGTAAAGATTTGCAAGAAGCAAAAAAAATGAGTGCAGAAGCTACTGAGTATGCAAAGCAACAAAGCGAAAAGCCTACAGAAAAAAAGCCTGATGGCGCTAGCACAAAACAATGGAAGCAACAACTTGATGGAAATTACGCCATGTATGCAGATACGTATGCTTTTATTCTTTATCAGCTAGGAGAATATAAAGAAGGGCTTCCTTACGCAAAAGTAGGTGCTACATTTAATAAACTAAAAGATGCAGAATACAATGAACGTTATGCAATGCTCTTGGCAAAGGCAGCACCGCCTGCCGATGCAAAAAAGATAATTGAAGAAATGGCAAAGGCAGGTAAAGCAACGCCCAAAGCTAAGGAAGCACTCAAAGAAGTTTATACTAAATTGAACAAATCTGATAATGGTTTTGATAAATACTTGGAAGCATTAGAAGTGTCTGCAAAGGAAGAAAAACGAGTAGCCTTAGCAAAAAGTATGATTAATAAACCTGCGCCAAAATTTGCTTTAAAAGATTGGGATGGCAAAGAAGTGAGCCTTGAAAGTTTAAAAGGTAAAGTTGTAGTTGTAGATTTTTGGGCTACCTGGTGCGGCCCATGCATTGCATCAATGCCCGGAATGAAAAAAGCACAAGAAGAACTTGCAGCAAACCCTAATGTGAAATTTTTATTTGTAGATACTTGGGAAAATGTAGATAACAAATTAGATAATGCTAAAGAGTTTATGAAAAAGAAAAATTATCCATTTTATGTGTTAATGGATAATGATAATAAAATGGTTACAGACTTTGAAGTGAGCGGCATCCCTACAAAATTTATTTTAGACAAAGATGGAAATATTCGTTTTAAGTCTGTAGGGTTTGAAGGTAACACAGATGCGCTGGCAGATGAAGTGAAGGAAATGGTGGAGATGGCAGGGAAGTAAATTTTTATAATTTTAGAAAAGCCTTGTAATTAATATTACAAGGCTTTTCTTTTTAAAAAACTCCTTGCTTACAAAACCTTCTTTAAATTTGTACAAATATTTCTGTTTTGTCACTATTTACACTCAATGCTCCATACGCTCCGGCAGGTGATCAACCTACTGCCATTGCCGAGCTAATAAAAAATATTAACGATGGTGAAAAACACCAGGTATTATTGGGTGTAACTGGGAGTGGTAAAACATTTACCATGGCCAATGTTATTCAAGCTGTACAAAAGCCTACGCTTGTAATTACGCACAATAAAACATTGGTAGCACAATTGTACGGAGAGTTCAAACAATTTTTTCCAGATAATGCGGTGGGTTATTTTGTTTCCTATTATGATTATTACCAGCCTGAAGCTTACATGCCTAGTAGCAATACTTACATAGAAAAAGATTTATCAATAAATGAAGAACTGGATAAGCTTCGCTTGCAAGCTACAGCACAATTATTAAGTGGTCGTAGAGATATTATTGTAGTAGCAAGTGTGAGTTGTATTTACGGTATGGGAAATCCTGCGGAATATGAAAATGGAATTATTCGTATTCAAAAAAATCAAATAATAAGCAGACAAGGTTTTTTGCATGCATTGGTTGGAAGTTTATACAATCGTAGCCAAGGAGATTTTACACGTGGTACATTTAGGGTAAAAGGAGATACAGTAGATATTAATTTACCTTATGTAGATTATGGTTTACGAGTAAGTTTTTTTGGAGATCAAATCGAAAGTTTAGAAACGCTAGAACTTAGTACAGGCAAGCGCATTATGCAAGTAGATTACGCAGCAATTTTTCCAGCATCCCTCTATCTTGCGCCAAAAGATATGCAAGCAAGAGTTATAAGCGAAATTCAAGATGAATGTTTTGCACAAGCAGAATATTTTAAACAATCTGGTAAATTTATAGAGGCACAAAGAATTACAGAGCGGGTGAATTACGATATTGAAATGATTAAAGAGCTTGGTTACTGCAATGGTATAGAAAATTATTCTCGCTTTTTTGATATGCGTAAACCAGGTGATAGACCGTTTTGTTTGATGGATTATTTTCCCAAAGATTATTTGTGTATTTTAGATGAGAGCCACCAAACAGTACCACAAATAAGCGGCATGTATGGTGGTGACCGAAGTAGAAAAATAACTTTAGTTGAATATGGTTTCCGGCTTCCATCTGCTATGGATAATAGGCCACAAAATTTTCATGAGTTCGAAAATTTAGTAAACCAAATTGTATATGTATCTGCAACTCCGGGCGAATACGAATTAGAAAAATGCCAAGGCACAGTAGTGGAGCAGGTAGTACGTCCTACAGGATTATTAGACCCTCCTATAGAAATTCGGCCATCTATAAATCAAATAGATGATTTGTTAGATGAGATAGACAACAGAATAAAAATGGGTGATAGGATTTTGGTTACAACACTAACCATTCGCATGGCAGAAGAAATGCAGAAATATTTAGAGCGAATCAATATAAAATCTAAATACATACATAGTAAAGTACACACACTAGACCGAATTGAAATATTGAGAGAATTGCGTTTGGGTGTAATTGATGTTTTGGTAGGTGTAAATTTATTGAGGGAAGGATTGGATTTACCTGAAGTTTCACTCGTTGCTATTTTAGATGCAGATAAAGAAGGGTTTCTGAGAAATGAAAGAAGCCTGACACAGACAGCAGGCCGTGCGGCAAGAAATAGTAATGGATTGGTTATTTTTTATGCAGATAAGATGACAGAGAGCATGCAAAAAACGATTGATGAAACTACAAGACGTAGAGAAAAACAAATTGCCTATAATACATTAAATGGAATTACTCCTACAACAATTGCCAAAACAAAAGGAGAAGTTTTTGCACAAGGCAGTGTGTTAGATATAAAAGGATTTGATGCCGCTAACCCCAATGCAATTGCGCCTGATACGGATATTGTAAACGTAGCTGCAGAAAACGAAACGGAGTACAAAACCATTCCTCAAATGGAAAAGTTTATCGCAAAAACTAAAAGAGAAATGGAACGTGCAGCAAAAGATATGGATTTTATGGAAGCTGCAAGATTAAGGGATGTAATGCTAAATGCAAAGAAGGAACTGGAGGAAATGAAATGATTTTTTACCATAGAGTTGGTAAGGTTTTGGCTACGGAAAAATATTTTAAGCTACGAATATCACAAATTTGCACATCCTGTAACGAAAATTGGTAAATAAAATTCATTGCTTTTTTGATTCATGTATACAACGATAATCAAACTTTCAAAAAACCATTCGTGTAAATTCATGTTTTTCGTGGTAATATTTTTTAAACGAAGTGTAAAAAAGTTTCCTTTTCGGTTTAAATGCTTTTCAGAAAGTAAGGTAAATCGATAGGTTTATTGCTCTCACTTATTTTACAATTCCAAAAATCTCTCAATGAATTTTTAAATGACCATGTGCGTTTTTCTAAGGGAAGGGAATTTATTTTTTTAACTAAAGTTTCTTTATTAATCCAACCTACAAAATAAATATCACTCTTGTAGCGCCACGCTGCCAGGGCATTGTAAAGTAAATCCATGCTTGCATTTTCAATTTCAACTTGTTGATTTTGTAACCATTCATCCTTTGCATTTCTACACTGATTAAAAATTATTTGTAAATGAATATCTCCATTAAGTTCTTCAATTATTGGTTTTCTTTTAATAAGTTTTATATCTCTATTTGATATTACGGTTTCTATTGTTTTATCAGTATCGGGTTTTAGCGATGTTTTTAATTCGATATTTTTCCCTTTGAACAAAAAATCGATGTCAATATTGTCTCCATCATTTCTATAATTTTGGGAACTGATAAAAATGTCATTTTCATCTAACCATCTTGCAATCGCATACTCACCTATGTAGCCGCGTAGTATACAATCGAATTGTATATTTAAATGTCTTTTGCGCAGGTTATCTCTTTTAGCTATAGCAAATTGGTCTCTTGCCTTCTGCATTACAGATTTTATTTCCGTTTCTGATAGTCGAATGCAAATAGCATCTTGTATGGTGACCAATGAGTTTATTTTTTGAAATTTATTTTAAAATAATCAAGATTCCCGTCTAGCCCTTCTATCTTTTTATCATTGTGTTTATAACCCTTTATCACATTTCTTATACGTGGATAGGTAACTGTTTCACAAATACTATTTTCGTTGTTTGTGCAAAGAATAAAGCTGCGTTTGCCGTTATCTGCTGCATTGGCTTTTAATACTGCATGGCCAGTCGTACCAGAACCAGCAAAAAAATCAAGCACGGTTATATTTTTATTGTCAAATAAATTTATACAAAACTGAATAAGACCAGTAGGTTTTGGAAAACGAAAACTATTTTGTTGCACAATACTATTTAATTCTTTACTTCCTTCAGCATTTAAAAATTCAATGATAGCTCTGTATGGTAATGTCCGCTCTCTGCGTTTGTTTTCATTATCTACAAACTGGTATTGTTTTATGTAAGCCTTCCATTTGTCTTTGTTTTGCTTAAAAACAATAAAGTTATTTTTAACGCCCCACGCTACTTTTTCCTTACTCCAACGCCAAGTGTTTGGCCTCCCATATTTATTGCCAGATAGTATGACGGAACCATCGGGCACTAAAAGCTCATAATCTAGCGATGGGCTGTATGAACCTTTGTAATCTAAATCCCGAAGATAGTATTTGCCTCTGTGAGCAAGGTGTTCGTCTTCTAATTTGTATTTAGTATCATTCTCTACATCTAATACTTCTTGTGTAAATTTTAGTTTATTTTTATTTTTTGCATAGCAAAGTAAGTAGTCAAATTCCACAGCTATTTGATTGCTATCGTGCCCTGAACCTGTTTTGTTTTTCCTAACAATTTGAGCGATAAAATTTGTTTCACCAAAAATGCTATTGCATAATAATTTTAATTGGGCAATTTCATTATCATCAATTGAGATAAAAATGGCACCAGATTGTTTAAGTAATGAAGCAGCAAGTTTTAATCGCTTATTCATAAATGAAAGCCACTTGCTATGCCTATAAGTATCATCAATATCTACATATTGATCATTGTACATAAAATCCATTTTCTTACCGGTATTATATGGAGGGTCTATGTAAATTAAATCTATGTTGGCTTTATGTGTTTGATTAAGTAACGTAAGCGAAAGGAGATTGTCTCCTTCTATTAAAAGATTACTAGTCGCATTTTTGTTAGTAACTATTTTCTTGCTTTTTACTTCTGAAAGAAACGCTGTCTTTGCTTCAAGTTGATCTGCTGAGTTCTCATGTACTAATTCCTCTTCCCACACTAGTCCATAGCTTTTATTAGCTTCCATTTTTTTTATATAATCTAATAATTCTGCCTTCGTGTAAGTATTTAAATCTTTTTGTATCATTCGTAATTATATATGCTCACTGCAAAATACATTTTTATAACTCAAAATAAAAATGGTAGTGATTTTTACATTTCGAATTAAAATTAGCATTGCATGATGGGCAATGATTTTTACAATTAAGATATTCATCTATACTCATTTCGTAACAGCATACGCCACATAAAACAGCTTTAACTAACCTATCTTCTTTATTCCAAACAATAGGTTTATGATTTGCTGTTTCTTCATGACACGATATACATGGGTAATAAATATTGCAACATTTAAATTTTATAGCAATAATATCTTCTGGTGAATAGTAATGTTCGCAACGGGTTTGATTATCTATTAATTTTCCTTTTAAAGGGATATTCATGTGGCAAAAATAACTACAATCTTTTCTAGCGGCGAACAAATGCCAACCTAAATTCCAGTCACTTACATAAGAGATTGGATTTTTCAAATTTAGCTTATTACAATTTTTAACAGATAGGTACCAAAGCTTATATTAATTAACATGATTATTCTAAAATATCTAACCATAATTAAAACTAAACTTAACTTTATTTGCAAAAAATGAAATGACGATAGAAATAAAAGAAAGTATAAAATTAGAGCTTATAATATCCGATCATGCAGAAGCAATTTTTCAACTTGCTAAGGAAAATAGAAATTATTTACTTCCATGGTTGCCTTGGGTTGCAAATATGAAATCAGTAGATTTTATTTCTACTTTTATAGAAGCTTCAACCCAAAGAAATAAAGAGGGGCAAGAGTTTTCATTTGTAATTATTGAAAATAGTAAAGTAATTGGCAGAATTGGAATTTACAAAATAGATAGGTACAATAAAATTGCCGAAATAGGTTATTGGATTGGTGAGCACCATGCTGGAAAAGGTATTGTAACAAAAACTTGTATGGCTATTATTAGATATTGTTTTACAACATTAAACATAAATAGAATAGAAATAAAATGCGCTACAGACAATTTTAAAAGCCAAACTATTCCACAAAAATTAGGTTTCCTAAAAGAAGGAATTATAAGAGATGGAGAATTTTTAGGTGATAAATTTGTGGATTTATATTGTTATTCATTGCTTCAGAAGGATTATGAACAAGTAACCTGATGTTTTATTTGATTAGTTTTATAATTGTATATGTAGATCTGAATAGCCTGAGTAAGTTTACTAAGATGTAAAAAGTGGCTGCCGATAATAATTCAAAAGAGCAACCCAATTAAAGCGGTTGCCTTTTTAAATTACCCTCAAAAGTTAAAAACCAAAAGTCAAAATCTTTATTATAAATAGGAAGAGGATAATTCAATTCATAATGCTGCTCGGTATTTGTTAAAATAAAGTTATGCAATTGAGAATGTGAGCAGTTATTCTAAAGATTTTGATAACTCCAAGACTCTAATAAAGGATTTCTTATTTTATTTAAAGCATTTTTCATTCAAAAAGAGACTTTAATATTTAAAAAATATACAACATTGATTATCAATTGTATCTTTAAAATGAACAGCCAGGATTATAAATTTATGACTAGAGTTATTAAACTATAAACATTTGTGTATTAAGTTTTTTTGGTAAAACCGAATAATTCATTAGTTTTAAATTGAAGTATTAGTATAGCTTCATATTACTAACCATAAATTCAAACTAAAATGGCAGGAAAATTAACAGCGTATTGCATGAAAACAAAAGAAAAAAATGTAGAAATGCAAGATGCGGTAATCACAAAAACGAGTCGTGGTGGCTATATGGCACAAGGGAACGACGGTAAAGGAAATAAGATGACTACTATGCTTGGAGAAGCAAGAGCACTTGAAGCAGTTAAAGATGGCGTAGCTAAAAAAGGCTGGTAAGAGGGAGTAAATAGAATTTCGAGATCACTCAAAATTAAACTAGTGTTCATTTTTGAACATAGGTGTTGGTAAATTTATTTTTAAAAATAAATTTACCAACATTTTTTATATTAGCAATCAACAAAAAAGACCTCCAAAAATGGAAGTCTCTAACAAACTTTTTTTCGCCTAAGGCGATGAAGTTAAATTTTATTTCTTTGAACCGTGCTCATCAGAAACTGTAAGTTTATGACGCCCTTTAGCTCTTCGGCTAGCCAATACTTTACGGCCATTAGCAGTGCTCATACGCTCACGAAAACCATGTACAGATTTTCTGCGGCGTTTGTGGGGTTGGTAGGTTCTTTTTTTTCCTGGCATTTTTTAATATTTTTTCCTTTTACGAATGTTGTTTACTTATTCTAATCTGCAAGGCACCATCCTCGCTTCTTGTGAAAGGACGGCAAAAGTAGGATATTTTCGTCAGAAATACCAAAGAAATTAGAACCATGTCAAATGTTTGCGTGGACAGATAATATCGGTGACCCGAAAAATACACTTGCGTGTGCATCAAAATCAGCAGTACTGCCCGTCGTGAAGAATAACTTTTTATTGTTTTTACTACATTTTTTCGATATTTCTGGATGATTTTGTAAATATTTTATCAGACTTTCTGCAACAATTTTTCCTTGTTGTATCACAAATATATTTTTTGGAATAAACTCATCAATTTTATCGATTAGCAAAGGGTAATGTGTGCATGCTAGTAAAATGCAATCAATATTTCCATCTTTTTTAAGTAAATTATTAAGATGTTTTTGCACAGGTTCGTTTGCTTCTGTCGAATGATGTTTTCCATTTTCCACCAATTCTACCCATTCTGGACAAGCCTCTTGCTGTACTTTTATTTGAGGGAAAAACTTTTTCGTTTCTATAATATAAGATTTTGATGCGACTGTTCCCTGTGTGGCCATTATGCCTACATGTTTTGATTTGGTAAAATTACCTATCAATTCCGATGTAGGTCTAATTACCCCAAGTACTCTTTTAGTTTTATCTATTTTCGGTAAATCATTCTGTTGAATGGTTCTTAGAGCTTTCGCAGACGCAGTATTACAAGCCAAAATAACCAATGAGCACCCCTGGTCAAAAAACCATTTTACAGCTTCAAGTGTATATTCATATACAGTTTGAAAAGCCAAAGGCCCATAAGGAGCTCTTGCATTGTCTCCTAAATATATATAATCGTAATCTGGCATCAATGCTACAATCTCTTTCAACACAGTAAGACCGCCATAACCGCTATCAAATATACCTATTGGTTTGTTGTTCATATAAATATCTATTCCTTTATTTTATGCTATGGTAGTTCTGGCGCCACCAATTCTGTTTCTTCCTTCAATAGGTAATTAAAATATTTTGTACCAAACTTTGTTTTAATTGTGATCGTTTGCAATGCTTTTCCGGCATCATCACCCATTTGTTTTTGTTCGACTCTTATCAACCAATAGTGATATCCTTTTTTTGCAATCAGTTCTATGGGAGTTCCTGTATTTGTTTTTATTCCTACTTTTATTTTTGGTCCTGCTAATGTTAAGTCCAATACTTTAAACTTATTGTTGTTGTACAAAACACACTCTAACAAAGGTTTTGAGCCTATTTTGCATTCTAAATAAATAAATCTTTCTAAAAAAGGTACAGGTCTAATAGGAGTTCCATTTTCGTCTACTCTTTGAGCTCCTGGTAAGTATGATTTATAAAAAGCAGCAGCCCTTTTTATAGGATTGGTTTGTATTTGTGCGTTTGCATTTGTAATACAAATGGCTAATATTATTGAGTAAAAAAATCTTTTTTTCATTTTTTAGATAATATTCAAGAATAAAAGTAGTGTTTTGTAATTATATAGGTTATTAATTATTGTTGTCCGAAATAATATAAAAATTGTGATATAAACACTGTCAATAGCTTACCACTGCTCAAAAGTCGAATTGTTTTTGAAAATGGGGGTATACTGTTTTTTTTATGGTAAAATTTTGTGTTTGTTCTTTTCGTTTT
>JANMFB010000338.1:0-3973 GCA_031377605.1 Ferruginibacter sp. | reverse complement strand
TAAACGATCATGGTTTTGCAATGGTTCACATTATGTATAATTACAAAGAATCAATACTAATGCCCAAACAATTTTTTAAGGATGATGAAAAAGAGAATATTTGCTCACTAATGTTTGGTGAAGAAAAAGATGCTTATTGTTTTTCAGAAGATGTGCAAGGAAAAGAAATGAAAAATATCTACAGAGTGCCTGAAAAAGTTTATTCAGTATTGAATGAGCTTTTTCCAAAAAAAAGTTTCTCTCATAGCACTTCATATCAGATTCAAAATGAGTTAGCCAATGTATTATACTGTGTTGTTTATCAAAAACAAATAAAATTGCTGTTACAAAAAAACAATGAATTAATGTTTGCGCAGTATTTTGATTATAGTACGCCACTAGATGTATGTTATCATTTGTTGAATGTGTGTGAAAGGTTTGAAATCGCTACAGCTAATATAGAGTTACAGCTTAGTGGAATGATAGAAATTGATTCAAACTTATACTCAGAAATTCATAAATATTTTCTGAATGACCGTATTATGGAATTACCTGTGGGTGTAGATGTAGCAGAAAATATAAAACAATTACCTGGTCATTACTTCTATAACTTAATCAAGCTTGCACAATGCGTATCATAAGCGGAACACACGGTGGCAGGCGTATAAAGCCTCCTTCAAATATGCCTTATACAAGGCCTACAACCGATATTGCAAAGGAAGGTTTATTCAATATCTTACAAAATCAATTAGATTTTGAAGAACTAGTTACATTGGATTTATTTGGTGGTACAGGTTGCATAAGCTACGAGCTTGCAAGTAGGGGAGTGCAAGACCTCACAATCGTGGAAATGGATAATAAAATGTATGACTTCATAAAGAAAACATCTGAAGAATTAACATTTGAAAACTTTAAGGTTATAAAAAGCGAAGTATTTAGTTTTATTAATAGTTGCAACAATACCTATGATTTTATTTTTGCGGGTCCACCTTATGGTCTTACAACAATTAATGATTTGCCAATTAAAATATTTGAAAATGGTTTGTTAAATCCCGGCGGACTATTCATTTTAGAACACACTCCTAGGAATGATTATAGAAAATATGAGCATTATTTAAAAGAAAGAAATTATGGAACAACTATATTTTCAAGTTTTGTAAATGAATAGTTTTAAATAAAATTAAATGACAAAAGAGGAAATAAGAAGAACATTCAAGCAGCAAAGAAGAAGATTATCCGAAGCTGAGAAAGATACACTAGAAGATTTGATGCTGATTCAATTTCAGAAATTGAAGTTGCCCAATGTAAGATCGCTTATGACTTATGCTCCCATTGAAGCACAAAATGAATTTAATCCTTACTTGATAGAAGAATATTGTTTATTAATGCATGAACACAGCGTGCTTGTTTTTCCTATTATTGATTTTAAAAATGATGTTATCTATGCTAAAATTGTACATGAGGAACAATTTTTTGAAGCAAATAGGTATGGTATTGAAGAACCAACGGGTGGAATAAAAATAGATCCAAATCATATTGATGCAATGCTTGTTCCTCTTTTAGCTTTTGATAAGAAAGGCAACAGAGTAGGCTATGGTAAAGGATATTATGATAAATTTATAAAAAACTGCAATCCAGATATGGTAAAAATTGGTTTTAGTTTTTTTGAACCTGTAGAAATAGATGATATTGATGAATGGGATCAACGATTAGATTATTGTATAACACCTAAGAAGATTTATAAATTTTAACCCCTCACAAGTGCTAAAAAGTTTTAGATATTTACTTTTTCCTTTTTCCCTTCTTTACGGAGCTGCAATTTTATTGCGCAATTTTTTGTTTGATAAGAAAATTTTTAAATCTGCTTCGTTCAATTTTCCTATCGTATGCGTTGGTAACCTAGCTGCAGGAGGTACAGGAAAAACTCCAATGACAGAATATCTTATAGAGCTGCTGCAAAATGACTTTGAAATAGCTACATTAAGCAGAGGGTATAAACGAAAAACTAAGGGGTATGCTATTGCCAATGAAAAATCTACCGCATTAGAAATTGGAGACGAACCTATGCAGTTTCACGAAAAGTATAAAAACATTACGGTTGCTGTGGGAGAGGAGCGTATTGTTGCTATTCCTCAAATATTGCACGACAAACCAAATACAGATGTAATTATTTTAGATGATGGATTTCAGCATCGAACAGTTGTAGCTGGTTTAAACATTATTCTTACAGACTTTAAAAATTTGTACACTAGAGATATTATGCTGCCATCGGGAGATTTAAGGGATATAAAATCTAGTAGTAAAAGAGCTGATATTATTGTTGTTACAAAATGTAAATCAAATTTAACTAAAGTTGAATCTGCTAATATTGTGGCTGAAATAAAGCCAATAAGTAACCAAAAAGTATTTTTTTCAGAAATTTTGTATGCTGAACCATATCATCTATTTACTCAAATGCCTGCAAGTATTGAAGAATCTAATGATGTTTTATTAATAGTTGGTATTGCAAATCCAAAACCACTAAAAACTTTTTTGGAAAAGCATACAAAAAGTTATGAAATGCTTCGTTTTGCCGATCATCATATATTTTCTAGTACAGATTTGAGAGAAATTCTTAAACATTATAAAGAAATCAAATCTGAGAATAAAATTATTATAACAACAGAAAAAGATGCTGTTCGCTTGAGGAAATTTGAGAAAGAACTCAAGCATCTTCCCATTTTTGTGATTCCAATAAAGCTTCATTTTTTGTTTAACGAGTCTATAGCGTTCAATAAAACAGTTTTTGACTTCATTAATTCCTATAAAAAAACCGTTTAAATAGCTATTCTACCGTTGAACTAGCAGATCTCTTTAATTTTAGAGAACCCATCTACGATGAGTTACGTATTTGTATCTTTGTACTCAAATTCAACTAGTTTTTATGACAAAAATTTTTACTTCCCTTTTATTTGTTTGTTTGTTTACAAGTGTATATGCACAAAAGAATATTTCGGTGACAGGTTCCATTAAGGCAGAAACTGGCAAGGGGCTGGCTAAAGCAAATGTCTTAATATATTATCCTGGAACAAAAGATACATTAAGGGCAGTTACTAACAACAATGGTGTTTACAATTTTGATAACGTGAAAGCTAAAATTGTAACACTTGTGATTTCTTATATAGGTTACAAGAAGTTTGAAGATAGTTTCGACTATTCTACAGAAACAGGTGAAAAGACTAATAACGATATCATTATGACTGTGGGGGATAATATGTTGGAATCTGTTACAATAGAATCTTCTAAAGTTTTTATAAAAGAGGATACTGTTTCATACAGAATTGATAGTACCATGTTTAGAAAGAATGATAATGTAGAGGAAGTACTCAAAAGACTACCAGGCGTAGAAGTAGACAAAGACGGAAAAGTAACAGCCCAAGGAACAGAAGTAACAAAAGTTAGGGTAAATGGTAAAGACTTTTTTGGTGGTGATGTAAAAACTGCAACTAGACAAATAGATGCAGACATGGTGGACAAGATTCAAATTATTGATGATTATGGGGAACAATCTGCATTTACAGGAGTGAAAAGTGGAGATCCTTCCAAAACGCTAAATATTCAATTAAAGAAAGACAGAAACCGGGGTGTTTTTGGCAACGGAACATTAGGTGGGGGTACGGATAAAAGGTACTTAGCATCAGGTGCGCTAAATTTCTTTAAAGATGCAAAGCAAATATCCGTTACTGGAAATATCAACAACACGAATGCAAGCACTTTCGATTTTTCAAGAATACCAGGTGGTTTAGGAGCAATTGCAGCTACATTTAGAGGTAACAATGCAAATAATAGTGGAATAGCCGAAACAAAAACATTTGGCCTAAATTATAGAGACCAATTATCAAAAAAAATAGCTGTAAATGGAAGTTATAGTTATTCTACACGAAATAACTATTTATTGACTGATGTTTTTCAAGAGTTACCCAATTCAAAAACAGCAGATAGTTCAATTTTTAAT
>JANMFB010000291.1:0-9054 GCA_031377605.1 Ferruginibacter sp. | reverse complement strand
TTTTCCATCAATATAAATTTGTACACCATTTTTACCTGCCATAGAAACATTGTCATCTTTATCTACCATTACCCCAGGCGATTTTCGGAGCAATTCCAATCCATCATTTCCCACTGCATTAATGGTACCTTCTACATTTACCACCATTTTATCTGCCTTTACTTCTACCATTGGTCTTTTACTTTCTATTACTACTCCTTGCAAATTTTTACTAGCTACCATTAGTTTTTCCTGATCTATTGTTTTGCTCTCAGCTTCTGCAAGTGTAAACTTTGGTGATGACTTGCTTTGAAAACCTACATTGCTTATGCTTATAAAATACTCACCGGCTTTGATGCCTTCAAAAACATATTGCCCTGTTGCATTGCTTACTGCTGTTTTAGCAAGGGAAGAATCTTTTGCCTTTTTAAGTAAAACGGTAGCTGCATTTATGGCTTTGCCGTCACTGTCCGTTATATTACCTGTTATTTTTTGAGTTGTTTGTGCCTTGCTTGCAAAGCTGATTAATATCGCTACTGCTACAATTAATTTCTGTTTCATCTATTTTGTTTTTTAAATTCGAGGACAAAACTAAGGATGTTCATATGACCATTTTATGACAAGATGCATGAACGTAGCAAACTAAGGATGAGCGGTTTTAATATTCGATTTTCTTAAATTGTTGATTAAATGTAAATTATTTAAGCTCGATTAAATAGTTAAAGTATGGGGTTGTACAAGTATAAGTTTTGCTATTGTTATTTTATTGAGTAAGAAAACAATATTACATAGGACATAAAACTAAATTCCCTTTTTAAACAAAAATAAAAAGAGGCAACTTGTTTCTAAGTTACCTCTATAATTATTAAAAATTGATTGCTAAAAATTATGCTAAATCAAAACGATCCAGGTTCATCACTTTAGCCCATGCCGCTACAAAATCTGTAACAAATTTTTCTTGAGAATCTGAACTTGCATAAACTTCAGCAAGGGCACGTAGCTCGGAGTTAGAACCAAAAATAAGATCAACTCTAGTGCCCGTCCATTTTGTTTCTCCTGTGTTACGATTTCTACCTTCAAATACATTATCAGAATCTGAAGAAGATTTCCAAGTTGTGTTCATGTCTAATAAGTTTACGAAGAAGTCGTTGCTTAATGCTTGTGGACGGTTTGTAAAAACACCATTGTGTGAGCTATCAAAATTCGTTTGAAGCACACGCATTCCGCCAACAAGTACCGTCATTTCAGGTGCGGTAAGTGTCATTAATTGTGCTCTATCCACTAACATTTCTTCTGCCGAGGCACTGTGGTTTGGCTTTAAGTAGTTTCTAAAACCATCAGCTGCTGGTTCCAATACTGCAAACGAAGCCACATCTGTTTGTGCTTGTGTAGAGTCCATACGACCTGGCGTAAAAGGTACATTCACATTATGCCCGGCATTGGATGCAGCTTTTTCAACTCCCACACATCCTGCAAGTACAATTAGATCTGCAAGCGAAACTATCTTTCCATTTTGCTGTACATTGTTAAATTCGGTTTGTATAGATTCTAAAGATTCAATTATTGATTTAAGTTGAGTTGGATTATTTACTTCCCAATCTTTTTGTGGCGCAAGACGAATGCGTGCACCGTTTGCTCCACCTCTTTTATCAGAACCACGGTATGTAGCAGCTGACGCCCATGCAGTAGACACAAGCTGTGATATTGTTAAACCTGATGCAGTTATTTTGTCTTTTAACGTTGTAATATCATTTTCGTTGATTAATACATTAGTTGCTTCAGGAATTGGGTCCTGCCAAATTAGTTCTTCTTTAGGCACTTCTGGCCCAAGGTAACGAGCAATTGGTCCCATATCTCTATGAGTTAATTTGTACCAAGCTCTGGCAAAAGCATCTGCAAACTGATCTGGATTTTCTAAAAAGCGTCTAGATATTTTTTCATAGGCAGGATCTAACCTCAAGGCAATATCCGTAGTAAGCATAAATGGCGCATGTCTTAATGATGGGTCGTGAGCATCTGGTATTAACCCTGCACCTGCTCCATCTTTCGGTTGCCATTGTTGTGCACCTGCCGGGCTTTTGGTTAGTTCCCATTCGTAGCCAAACAAGTTTTCAAAATAATTATTGCTCCATTGTGTTGGGGTAGTGGTCCATGCACCCTCAAGGCCACTTGTAATTGTATCTTTACCGTTTCCACTTCCAAAACTATTTTTCCAACCTAATCCTTGCTCTTCAATACTTGCTCCTGCGGGTTCTGCACCTATGTGCTTACTTGGGTCAGCAGCGCCATGGGTTTTACCAAATGAGTGACCACCGGCAATAAGCGCTACAGTTTCTTCATCATTCATAGCCATCCGGGCAAATGTTTCTCTTATGTCACGAGCAGATGCTAGTGGGTCAGGATTACCGTTTGGTCCTTCTGGGTTTACATAAATCAATCCCATTTGTACGGCGCCAAGTGGATTCTCCAATTCCCGTTCTCCTGTATAGCGTTTGTCTCCAAGCCACGTATTTTCTGGTCCCCAATAAATATCTTCAGCAGGTTCCCAAACATCTGCACGGCCGCCAGCAAATCCAAAAGTTTTAAAACCCATAGACTCAAGTGCACAGTTACCTGCAAGAATCATCAGATCTGCCCAAGAAATTTTGTTGCCATATTTTTGTTTGATTGGCCATAGCAACAAACGAGCTTTATCTAAGTTTGCATTATCGGGCCAACTATTTAGGGGAGCAAAACGTTGTGTGCCAAAGCCTGCACCACCACGTCCATCTGCAATTCTATACGTTCCTGCACTATGCCATGCCATACGAATAAAGAATGGTCCATAATGACCATAATCTGCAGGCCACCAATCCTGAGAAGTTGTCATTACTTCAAAAATATCTTTCTTCAGTGCATCAAAATCTAGTGATTTAAAAGCTTCAGTATAATTGAATTGCTCACCCATTGGGTTGGATAGGGGAGAGTGTTGGCGAAGGATATTCAACTTCAATTGATTTGGCCACCAGTCACGATTTACCATACCAGCGCCTGCACTTTTCTTCAACATACCACTCGTAAACGGACATTTACTTTCGCCATTCACATTGTAAGATGTGGCATTTTCTTTTGTTTGATTTTCCATTTTTTATTGATTAATTTATGGTGATTATTCTTTTATTTGATGAAATAGGTACTATTGCAAATTTACTATACTAGTGAGAAAAAGTAAAATTGATTTACTTCAATATGCATAAAAGTTTTGTAATATGGTCATTTCTTATTTAGCCAAATTATGAGACTTAGATTTATATTGCCCTCAAATCGTCTATCATTTTTATAGGGTCACTTGCTTTAAAAACAGTATTCCCTGCAACCAACACATCTGCCCCAGCTTCTATAATAGATTTAGCGTTTTCCAAAGTAACACCACCATCTACTTGTATTTTAGTTGTAAGGTTTTGTGCGTTAATCATTTTCTTTAATTCTTTGATTTTTTGTAAAGTGTGTGGTATAAATGATTGCCCACCAAATCCTGGGTTTACGCTCATTAAACAAACTACATCTATATCTGCTAAAATATCTTTCAATAAATCTACAGGCGTGTGCGGATTAACTGCTACGCCTGCATGCATGCCAAGCTTTTTTATTTGTTGTACGTTTCTATGTAAGTGGGTACATGCTTCTATGTGAACTGTAAGATTATTTGCACCAGCATCTCTGTAAGCCTCTGTATACAATTCTGGTTTTTCTATCATAAGATGTACATCACAATATTTTTTAGTGGTTGAACTTATAAATTTTGTAATCATAGAACCAAAACTTATATTAGGAACAAATACACCATCCATAATATCTATATGAAACCAGTCAGCGCTGCTTGTATTGAGCATTGCGCATTCGTTTTCTAATTGTAAAAAATTTGCTGCTAGGAGTGAGGGAGCTATAAGTGCCATGGTGTTTGGGTTGTAAGGTATAGGTAATAAGTTGAAAGTAATAAGTTATAAGTGTTGCTGTATTTGAATTGTTGTTCAATATTGTATTAATACCTTAAAATCTAAAATTTTTTCCATAAAATTTTTATTTTACGCCCAATCTGTTCAATGCTTCTGCTGCTTCTACGTATTCTGGATCTCTAATAATTGCAGTATTGTATGCGTCTATGGCTTCGTTTGTCCTATTCAATTTTTCATAACATTGACCAAGGTAATAATACCCTTGCGAAAAATTGTTTTGAATGGTTACTGCTTTTTCTAAAATATCTGCTGCTTGTTGATATTTTTTTAAATCATACAATGCTAAACCTTTTTCCATATAAGCATTCATAAAAGTATAATTAAGCGCTATACATTTATCAAAAAAAGGAATGGCTTTTTCTTTCTCATTGTTAAAACTATAATAAAGGCCTTTTATAAAGTAAGCTTCTTTTTCTGCTTTTGCTTTGCTGCCTATCAGCAACGCATCTGCCATTTCTAATGCCAATGGGTTTTTTGTTTGTGCATACAAAGATCCTAAGCTTATGATGTATTGAGGATCAGGAAATAATTGAACTGCTTTTTCTAATGCTGAGAGGGCACCAACAGTATCTGCTTTTTGAATAGCAATCATTGCATATAAATCCCATAAATATGGATTTGCAGAATCTCTTTTTATAGCGTCATTTACAGTTTTTAAAGATGCATCATAGTTTTCCTTATTTGCATAAAAGACAGATAAGTTTTGTACCAAAAGAAATGAATCGGGATTTAATTGCAAAGCAGTTTTTAGAGATTGTTCTTCGGACGTAATAGTTGATTCTTTTTTATTTTGTATCCTTTCATTGTTACATGCGCACAATCCCCACACAAAACTCACCCAAACGAAATATTTCATTATTGTAATTTGTGTGCAAAAATATACAATAAGCGGGTATAGTTTACAATTTTTTGACAAAGCATGACATATCTGCAATTATCTTTGCAAAAATTTTAGAAACCAAACGTTCATAGATGAGATATATTCTTTCACTAATAGCTATTACTACAGTTATTTCCATTACTGCTTTTAAAAGCAATGACTTACTCGTTTCCTCTAAGCCTTTAAATGATACCATTCATTTTCCAGGAGAAACACATTTTGCAAACGTGAGGCAGCTAACTTTTGGTGGCGATAATGCAGAGGCATACCTAAGTAAAGATGGTAAATATTTGGTCTACCAAAGAACAGATCCTAAGAATGGAATTTTGTGTGATCAAATTTGGGTTGGAAAAATACCTCAGGCTGCTGAGGAAAAATTTGAACCAAAATTAGTAAGTACAGGAACCGGGCGTACCACTTGTGCATATTTTTATCCCGATGGTAAAAGTGTTTTGTATGCTTCTACACATTTGGGTGGAGTAGAGTGTCCTCCTGTACCTGATAGAAAAAAATATGGTAATAAATACATATGGCCCATCTACGAAAGTATGGATATTTTTCAGGCAGATTTGAATGGCAAAATAATTAGTCAATTAACCAAAACTAAAGGGTACGATGCAGAAGCTACCATTTCTCCAAAAGGAGATAGGATGGTTTTCACATCTATGAGAGATGGAGATTTGGAATTGTATACCATGGATTTAAAAGGAAAGAAAGTAAAACGTATAACAAATCTATTAGGTTACGATGGTGGCGCTTGGTTTAGCCCAGATGGTACAAAAATAATTTGGAGGGCTAGCAGGCCTGTAACGCCAGATGAAATTAAGGAGTACAAAGAATTATTAGCAGAAAATCTTGTAGCACCTACACATATGGAAGTATGGATTGCAAATGCAGATGGAACAAATGCCCACCAAGTTACAGATCTTGCACAAGCAAACTGGGCTCCTAATTTTACACCAGATGGCAAGCATTTTATTTTTTGCAGCAATCACGAATACAAATATGGTTTCCCTTTTAATATGTATTTGGCAGACTTGGATGGAAAAAATATGCAAAAAATTTCTAGGGATAAAGGCTTCGATGCTTTTCCGATGTTTAGCACCAATGGTAAGAAAATAGTTTTTAGTAGCAACCGAAATAATAAAGGAACTAGAGATACAAATGTATTTATTGCAGATTGGGTGGAATAGTTTATAATAATTAAACAGATAATTTAAACACATAAACACAGTGGTAGCTTAGAAGCACTTAGAAAAATAAAACTTCTAAGTGCAAAGATGGTTTTTGTGGTAAAAAAATCAAAAAGACTATCTATAAAAGATCTAAAAGAATTGCAACAACAAAATCATTTTTCAAAAAACCACCAAGCTTTTTCAGGCTCTATTGTTTTTAAGCCAAACCGACCAATAGCGTTTACTTTTATATATTCTACAGCTTCCTCTACAGAATCTGTGAAAAGGCAAAGTTTAAGATCTTCAGCAGAGATGGTACCATTAGTATTCATTGTTTGGATATGCTCCATTAATTTTTGGTGAAAATCTTTATCAAAAATAATAATGGGAAATGTACTTAGCATTTTTGTTTGTATAAGTGTAAGTGCTTCAAAATACTCATCCAATGTACCAAAGCCACCTGGCATTACAACAAAGGCGTAAGAATATTTTATTAAAAGCGTTTTGCGTACAAAAAAGTATTTAATGTTTACCCAAGTATCCAGGTAAGGATTATGGTGTTGCTCGTGTGGTAAAACAATGTTACAGCCTACACTTCTTCCTCCAACAGCTTTTGCACCTTTGTTTGCAGCCTCCATTATACCAGGGCCACCACCAGTCATTATTGTAAAACCAAGTTTTGCTATTTGCCCAGCAATAGCCTCTGTTTGTTTGTAATAAGGATGGTCTTCTTTAAACCTTGCAGAACCGAAAATAGTAACACAAGGCCCTGCAAAGTGTAAAGATCTAAAGCCTTTGATGAACTCGGCCAACACATTAAATGCAAATTTAAAATCGCTCCATCTGTTTTGTGGACCTTCTAAAAATTTAATTTCTGATTTTGTCATAAGTGTTTTCTTAAAGAGTATAAATTTAAAGGAATTCCTTTGCCTAAACTATTTACAGCAATTTAAGAGAAGTTACATTAACATTTATTGCAATTGATAGATGTAGGATTTTATTGGATCTTATAAAAATTTGCAGGTGATCCTTTGCATTTATAAAAATATTATATAAAAAAATGAGGCTGTTCCAAAACAAAAGAAGGGCAGTTTCTTTTTTTTGTTTTTATTGTCTTAAATATATTTCCTCTATACTTAACAAACCTTCGGTTGTTAAGAGTTGCACCACCTCTTCAAAAATTTTTCGTAAAGACTCTTTTAAACGCACACCTCTAAATCTATTTATAGTGTTGTGGTCTGGAAAGTTCATAGCACTTATCTACATGTAGTTATTGTTTTCTTTACAAGCAGTTTCTAATTTTCTACTGCTATAAGTATTGGTTACATAACCGTACACTAAAATCTTTAACAACATTTGTGGATGATAGCTTGAACAACCATCATTTTTATATGCTGCAAGTAAAGATGTAATGGAAATACGATTGATAACATCGTTTACAATCCTTACCGGTTGATTTGATGGAATCAGTTCATCCAAAGCTGGTGATAACAACAGGTTTTGTTGTTGATTGTAAGGTTAAAAAACCGGAGAAAGCTGCACCATATTTAATAAGTTTAATACACTATGAATTATTAAATCAACTGGTTATAAGAAAAATAATCATAACTTCTTTTGCAAAAAGTATTAAATAATGGGTATAAAATAAGGCTGTCCCTTTTGAGACAGCCTCTTATTTTTATGAATTTTGTTATTTCTACAAATCAAATTACAAATTCAAATATTGTTTTCGTTTTTTGCATGAACTCTATTTTCACTACTCTTTAATTAGTTTTTGAACTTGACCCAAGCGAGCACCTTGTAGGGTAATTACTTGTATAAGATAAGTGCCGGCAACAAGTTTAGTAGAGGGCACCGGAATTTTATTGATGCCCGGAATTAAACTTGCATTGTTACTGTAAACTAGGCGTCCATCCATTGATGTTACTTGTACCAAAACCAAACCGGAGTAATTGGTATTAAGTTCAGCTATTACATTCATATTCTCTCTTGCAGGGCTTGGGTATATACGAAGCGCATCTAACTTACTACAATCTATGGTTAGTTGCTGGATAGAGCTATATTTAAAACCACCATCATCATCGTTTATTTTTAAACGGTAATATGCTTTGCCTTGTGGTTGAGTTGCTAAGTAAGAATAACTTTTCCCTACATTGCTGTTACCCAAAGCATTTAATGTACCAATTGTTTTAAAATTAGTCCCATCTACACTTTGTTCTATTTCAAAGTTCTTAGTGTTTCTTTCGGCAGTAGTTTTCCACGAAAGTAACGGATTACAATCTTGGTTGGTTACTGCGAAATCAGCCCACTGCAATGGTAATACGGAGAATCCTAAAGTAACTATTTGATTACTTGCCCCGTCGTACACCAATGTTGAAGGTGAAGAGGAACCTGGTGTACCACCCGATGGCCCAGACTGGTAAAATAAATTGCCGTAGTTTGTAACATCTAATCCACCAGATGTTACTTGCATTGTCCAAATGGCATTTCCTGTAGCAGGACCACCATATGTTGCTGCGCTTTGGTAATCAACTGCGGAAACTACTGCTCCACCTGCTGAAGGCGTAAATGCAACTGTACCAAGTATAACCTCCGAAGCTGTAAAATTAAATGTATTAGCATAAATAGGAACACCAGAAGATGCCCAAGCAAAAGTTCTGTTTAATCCATCTGTGCCTACAGATGGTTGAAAAGCAGCAATAGCTGCTAGTGGCGCACCGGGGGTAAATGTTGCAGTTAATGTTGCTCCTTGAGGATTTGGAATTGAAAGAGCAAATTGAAAATATTGTACAGGGAAGTTTCCACGCCCAACTAAAGGCGCAGTATAAAGAATATCAACACTATTGCCTGACAAAGTATTACGCCTTACAGAGAATTGCGCATTTGACTGTAATGCTATTATTGCTGTAATAAATATTAAAGATAAATTTTTCATGGTTGTTTATTATTTTGAGCGAATGGCTTAACGTGTTTATGGATGTTGAGTTATAGAAGTTTGTGAACCTAAAATGCTTAGTAATAGGCT
>JANMFB010000303.1:0-8677 GCA_031377605.1 Ferruginibacter sp. | reverse complement strand
GTCATTATTAGGACAATTGCATTGTATGGAATAAAAGGAGAGCGAAGTAGTGGTGAAACTGGTGTATGGATAGAACCTGGAATTAAAGGCAGAGAAAGAAAAATTTGCGCTATAGGTGTACGTTGTAGCAGATGGATTACGATGCATGGCTTTGCATTAAATGTAAATACTGATCTAGATTATTTTAATAATATAATTCCTTGTGGTATTGTAAATAAGCAAGTAACATCTATAGAAAAAGAACTTGATAGAAAAGTAGATTTTGAAGAAGTAAAAGAACATATTAAAAAAAACTTTGAAGATATTTTTGATACAAGCCTAAAAACTTATGCAGGTTCATTATAATCCCTTTATAGCTTTTAGTATTTGAAACTTATTACTTTCAATAAGCTCCCCATCTTCAAACAATTCGAAATGAAACCAACCAGTATGTCCAAAATTTACTTTTTCAATGATGATGTCGTCTTCTTTTACTTTCTTTATTTCAAAAAGTAAATTATTAGACTCATCATAAAATTTTACACTGTAATTCCTCTGATTAGAATTTAATAAGTGAATCAATATGTTATTGTCTTTTAGTGTATAAATAGTTTGGCTTGGGTAGGTAATTTTTGGCCTGCCATCAGGCATCAAGAGGGCATTTTCATTTTCATTTACCTTTAGCCATGGGGACTGTTCTTCAGTAATTTCTTCAAATTTTGAAGTGTCTTTAATTGGCCTCGCCGTATTTGAATAGGCATATAAACCTCCTTCAAAAGCAATAAAAACTCGGTAATACATTTTATTATAGGGAGCGTTTGCATCTATATATCCATTCTCTATGCTTTGAGGACTAAGTACACTACCAATGGTTTTAAAATTTTTCAAACTATCAAACGAGCGTTGAATATTAAGTGCCGTTATTGGTTTTGTGTATTCATTGGTCCAGTTTACAATAATTTTATTACTCACATTTTTTACTGCAACGAATGGTAATGGCTTTTGCTGGGCAAATGAGCTAGTACTTAGCGTATAAAATATAAGATAAGATAAAACTTGTCTAATCATAAAATCACTGGATATGCTACAAATATAAAAGCAATTATTATTTTGGAATCAATAATGTTATTTTTTGCTGTTAAACTAATTAAAAAATCAATTCAGAATCAATCAATGAACCATTTCCTTGTAGACCGCCAGTGTGTAGACACATTATATTTGAATTTTTTTCAAAATAGCCTTCTTTTATTTTTTGGATTATGGCAAACATCATCTTTGCAGTGTATACAAAATCAGTTGGGATTTTATATTGGGCATAAAAGTCATTCATAAAAGAGAGAAGTTCATCATTATATTTAGCATACCCCCCAAAATGATAATCTCTAAATATGCTAAGTTTTTCTTTGGGGTATAATTTTATTAAATGTATTAAACGTTTATCAATATCATTCATATTTTTAATGGCCGGTACAGCAATAATATTTTTTACCTTATCACTGTTAAGTAGTAAGCCTGCAAGGGTAGTGCCAGTGCCAACACTTACACAAATATGTGATGGGGTTTTGTTACCTAATAAATCCATAATTTTTGAGGCTCCATTTGCTCCCATCTGGTCATAACCTCCTTCGGGTATTAAAGTAAATTCTCCATATGTCTGTTTAAGTAAGGGCACTAAATTACTATCACTTACTTTTTTGTAAGCATCTCTGCTTACAAAACAAAGTTCCATACCTTGGTCTTTACAATATGCTAATGTGTGTGATAGATTTTTCGGTTCCTCACCTCTTACTATCCCAATTGATTTTATGTCTTTTTCTTTGCATAGAAATGCAGTGGCTGCAAGGTGGTTAGAGTATGCACCACCAAATGTAAGCAAGGTTTTGTGATTGCTAAGTAAACATGCGTCTATATAATAATGTAACTTGAATAATTTATTGCCAGATACCTCTTTGTGAATTTTATCTAACCTCAATACAGTTAGTGTAATATTACTGTCAGCTAGGAAATCGGCTTTTATTTCATCGAATGTAATATCATTTAAGGGTAAGTGCATTTTGTAGAAATATTATTATAACTAAATTCAATTACTTTTGCCTGCAAAATAATGGAAAATAGTCTATCTATAATGAGCACAATCTAATAACCAATAACTTTTAAAATATGAAACCAACACTTTTAATTTTAGCAGCTGGCATGGCAAGCAGATACGGAAGTATGAAACAAACAGAAGGTTTTGGGCCTAATGGAGAAACCATAATGGACTATTCTATATATGATGCAATAAGAGCCGGTTTTGGAAAAGTTGTTTTTATTATCAGAAAAGATTTTGCAGATAACTTTAAGGCTTCTGTAGAACCAAAACTAAAAGGTAAAATAGATATAGATTATGTTTATCAGGAAAGGGATTCATATGTAGATGCAGAATATTTACCCGCCGATAGAACGAAGCCTTGGGGTACTGGCCACGCTATGCTTTGTGCAAAAGATGCAGTTAAAGAACCTTTTGCAGTCATTAATGCAGATGACTTTTATGGTGAGGATGCATTTGCAAAGGCTGCAGCTTTTCTTAATAATGATTGTACACAAAGTGTAAATGCAATCATCGGTTATAAGCTTGCAAAAACATTAAGTGAGCATGGTACGGTAAGCAGAGGAGTATGCGAAGTAGATGAAAACAATCATCTTACAACCATTACAGAAAGAACAAAAATTTATAATAAAGGTGGGGCAATTATTTTTCAAGAAAATGAAAAAACAACTGTCTTAGATGATGACACAAACGTATCTATGAATTTTTGGTGTTTTCATCCATCTATTTTCAATCTTACATCTATTTTGTTTAAGGATTTTCCTAAAAATAATATTGAAAATATAAAAGCAGAATTTTTTATCCCATTAATTGCAGATCATTTTATTAATAAATTTGATGGTAAAATTAGGATGATAAGTACGACTTCGCAATGGTTTGGTGTTACTTATAAAGAAGATGCAGCATCAGTAAGAGCAAGTTTAAATGCACTCATAGATGCTAACGCATACCCACAAAACCTATGGGCTTAACGCTTTAACTAAATTGCCCTGAAAAAAATCAACTTTTTTTCAGGGCAATTTAATTACTTTATTTAATACTAATTATTACAATACTAATTTCCTTTAATCATAAACACATAAGCTTCCATTTTTTTTATCTGATCTACTCTATTTAAGCCTTTCAAAATAGGAGCAGAACTAATCTTTATTTTTTCATCTTCTTTTTGTTTCCTTACTTCGGTTATTGCTCTGTAAATATTAGTAGACTTAATTGCAAATACAACGCCTGTTACATCAGTTTCTTTACTTGTAATAATTCCAATCAAATCCCCATTTTTGGTAACAACAGGAGAACCACTGTTACCTGCATCCGCGGTAGTGTTAATTTGGCAATAAATAGTATCCATTAGGTAGCCATTTTTTGCACTTACATAGCCTTCCCCATAAACTATTTCTTGTTTAGGGAAGCCCATTAGAAAAATAGATTCGCCCAATTCAGCCCCATTTTTTCTTATGTTATAAGGCAATAATGGTAATTGTTTAAAAGCTGAATCAGTTATTTTTATAATTGCTAAATCTTTTTGAACATCTACATAAACTGCTTTAGCTTCATATTGCACCCCTTTATTATTTTCTACAATAAGGTTGTGAAATGCTTCTTTTACCACATGCGCATTCGTCACAATATAATTATTTGTAGCATCAATCATAAAACCTGTAGCTCTGAACCGGGCATCAATCATTTCCTTTGCAGGAACCATTGTTCCGGTAGCAGCTTGCATTTTATTTAATTCAGTTTCAATCTTTTTTGTTTTTACTTCTTGTAATATTATTTTATCTACAAGGGGTTGAATATTTGTTTTTTCCGTTTTTGTAAAACTAGAAACAGCAGATGCAATAAAAATAGAAACAATACCAGCGATTGAGGCTGCAACAGCAATATCTTTTTTGTATCTATTCCAGAGTTGAATTAATTTTCCTTGAGTTTGCGAAGTACTGCGGGTAATAAATTTTTCATCTATTAATTTCGCCTCCACTTCATTTAAAATTGACTTAAAATTTTTCTTATGGCTATAAGTATCTAATTGGTTTAAGAAAAAAAGTTGCTCCACAACCGCCTGATCTAACTCCGGGTTATTTTTCCTTAATTCTTCAAAATAGATTTTTTCTTCTACAGACATTTCGCCTCTAGCAAATCTTTCTGCAGCATCTATGAGTAAAGTATCTTCCATTATTATATGTTTTTATATTGGGCGAAAAAAAGCTTTTTTAAACGCACCAAACATTTGTATTTCTGTGTCTTTGCATTATCTGCATTTGTATATCCAAATTCCTCTGCAATAAGATTCATATGCTTCTTTTGCAAATAATATGCCTCAAGCAAACTTTTACAAGGTTCACCCACTTTCGCCATGGACATTTCCATTAACGTAAAATCATTTTGCACCTTCAAATGATGTTCGATTTCGTCCTCTACAGGTATTGTATCTTCTAAATCATCCGCTTGTTTTGTAAAACGTTGCTGCTGTTGTAACTTTTTAAGCCATAAACGCTTAGCTACGGAATATATAAACGTTTTTAATTGGCTTGTAAGTTCAAAACTACCTGTCTTTACCTTTTCAAATAGTACTATTACTGTTTCTTGAAATAAATCTGCTGCATCATCTTTGCTACCCGTATTTGCTAAAACCATGGCTTGCACCATATTGTAATACTCTATGTACAATTGCTCTATCGAATTTTTATCCTCGGAGGCTATTCCTTCCAGTAAAAGCTTATCCTTTTCTAATGTACTCACTTATAATACTTATTTATTAATACAAATTAAGTTCATTAGTAACCCAAAAAAAATATTTTAAAATATTTTTTATTTATTGGGTTACCTTTTTTTTCTTTTTGTATTAATCAATGAATTATAATTTAAAATTAAAAAAAACTTAAAATGAAAAAATTCTTAGCAATCGTAGCTATCGCAGCTATTTTCACAGCATGTAACGAAGAGAAAAAAGCAGAAACTCCTGCAGAAACTCCTGCAACTCCAGCAATGGATACAGCAGCAGCTAAAATGGATACAGCAGCAGCTAAAATGGATACTGCAGCAGCTAAAATGGATACTGCAGCAGCTAAAATGGAAGAAAAAAAGTAATAATTCATTGAGGTAACTCATTAATTATAAGATTTAAGCCGCATCAATTTATTGATGCGGCTTTCTTATTTACTGCTAGTTTGGTAGTAACTTCGTTTTAAAACTAATAATTGTTTAGAAAAAATAGCTAATAATTGCTTGGTTTTGATTAATAATCATACATGAGTTTACAAAAAATAGATTTTAGTGGCCAAATAGTTTCTTATTTAATTAATGAGCCGTTTAATTCTTTGGAAAAATTTTATCCAACTGACAAAACATTAATACTTACTGACGAAACTGTTTACAATTTGCATGAAGCAAAATTTTATGGATATAAGGTCATAAAAATAAATGGAACTGAAAAAAGTAAGAATCAGGCTACTATTGATGATATTATAAGCCAAATGCTTAAATTATCCATTGATAAATCTTGGATGCTTTTGGGGGTGGGCGGTGGTGTAATTACTGATATGGCAGGATTTGCAGCTAGTATTTATAAACGTGGTATAAAGCTCGGGTTAGCTCCTACGACTATTTTAGGAATGACGGATGCTGCAATTGGCGGCAAAAATGGTGTAAATGTAGGAGTCTATAAAAATATGGTTGGTACCATGCACAGGCCCACATTCATCTTATTCGATTTTTCTTTTTTAGATACTTTGTCAAAAGCGGAGTGGATAAATGGTTTCGCTGAAATTATTAAACATGCTTGTATTAAAGATGCAAATATGTTTGATGAGTTGGCAAAGCACAATATTGATTATTATCTACAAAATAGAAATGCAATTGCTTCACTTATAGAAAAAAATATTTCAATCAAAACCACCGTTGTGTTAAATGACGAATTTGAAACAGATGAACGCTATCTTTTAAATTTCGGACACACATTTGGTCATGCAATTGAAAATACATACAAGCTGCCTCACGGCCATGCCGTAAGTTTAGGGATGGTAATTGCAGCAAAAATTTCTGAAGAGATTAATAATTTTTATTCAATCGATAAAGAAAGGCTTATTGAATTGTTAAAACAATATGACTTGCCTGTATCAATAAAAATAGATGTCAATAATGCATACGATTTATTGAAGAAAGACAAAAAATCATCAGGTGATGGAATAAATTTTGTTTTATTAAATAAAATCGGCGAAGCTAAGGTTCTAAAAATTCCTTTCATAATGTTAGAATCACTGATAGACCAGATATTATAATGATAGCAAAAATTTCTCTAAGTAAAATTAATGGTACACATGTAGCGCCGGCTTCTAAAAGCAGTATGCAACGAGCTTGTGCAGCAGCCTTGTTACATAATGGTACTACAATCATTCACAATGCTGGTATCAGCAATGATGATAAAGCCGCTCAAAATATCATTCAGCAGCTTGGTGCTATAATTACCACAAAAGGTAAATATTTAGAAATTACCTCTAATGGATTCGGTAAAAAATCTTTGAGCGAAAATAAATTAATTAATTGTGGTGAGAGTGGTTTATCAATAAGAATGTTTTCGCCTATTGCTGCTTTGTCTTCTTCTACAATTCATATTGAAGGTTCAGGTAGTTTGTTAACAAGACCCATGAATTTTTTTGATGAAATATTTCCTCAACTTGGTATCCAAATTAAATCTGTTGATGGAAAACTACCCTTGCAAGTTAAGGGACCTATGCAAGCAAAAGACATTACTATTGATGGTTCGTTGAGTTCACAGTTTCTTACAGGTTTGTTATTTGCATTTGGCGAAGCGGCTACAGAACAGGTAATAATCACCGTAAATAACCTAAAGAGTAAGCCTTATATTGATTTAACGATAAACGTAATGAATCATTTCGGGTATAAAATTGAAAATCAAAATCACGAAACTTTTTCAATTTTGCCTAAGGATAATCTTGAGAATAAAACCATAGAATACACTGTGGAAGGAGATTGGAGCAGTGCTTCATTTTTATTGGTAGCAGCTGCTATTGCAGGCAATATAAGTCTATCGGGCCTTGATATGAATTCTACACAAGCCGATAAAGCCATTATGGAAGCGTTAAATTTATCTGGTGCAAGCATTAAAATTGGAGAAAATAAAATTGAGGTATCAAAATCGACTTTATCTGCTTTTGAATTTGATGCAACAGATTGTCCCGATTTGTTTCCTCCATTGGCAGCTTTGGCATCTTATTGCAATGGAACGTCCATTATTAAAGGAACGCACAGGCTTGCAGCAAAAGAAAGTGATAGAGCAAAAACTTTACAAGATGTTTTTGGCAAAATGGGTATCGAAATTAATTTAGAAGATGATGAAATGAAGATTATTGGTGGAACAATACTTGAAGCAGAAGTTTCTTCCCACCACGACCACCGAATTGCTATGGCCTCGGCAGTTGCAGGTTTGGGAGCTGTAGGTTCAATTACGATAAACGAAGCAGAGGCAATCAACAAATCCTATCCGAAATTTTATGAAGATTTAAAAAAGCTTGGGGCAGAAGTTGAAATCGATTAGTTAGATATTTTGATTAATTTTGCCTCTAATGGAATGGAAAAATCTTTATATCATTTCGGGGTGCAATGGATCAGGGAAAACTCCAGCTTCCTTCACGATTTTGCCTGAAGTTTTACATTATTATGAATTCGTAAATGCAGATGAGATAGCAAAAGGTATATCGCCATTTCAACCAGAAAAAGTAGCATTTGAAGCTCGAGGAATAATGCTAAAGAGAATAGATGAGTTGTTTGAACGAAACGAAAGTTTTGCTTTTGAAACCACATTATCAACAAATAGTTACAAGTAAAAAATACAAAAAGCAAAAGGAAACCGATATAATATTACACTAGTTTCTTTTTGTTAAAAAATGTAGTCCTAGCAATAGAAAGAGTAAAGACAAGGGTTGCAGAAGGAGGTCATAATATCGAAACTTATGTAATAAAAAGACGATACAAGAATAGAATAAAAAATTTATTCGTTATTTGTCTTCCAATTGTTGATGAAGCTTTGATTTATGATAATTCTGAAGGGAATCAATTATTAATTGCTGAAAACGTCTAAACGTAGAAATAGAAATAATTGAAAAGGAAATTTTTGAAAATCTAATTTTGACTTAAGGATGTTAATAAAAATCTTTTGAGTGATAAAATGAAAAAAGGACTTGAAATTGCTCATCAAAAAATGCTTGAGTTTAAAAGACAAAAAGGTACAGATCTAGTTGTAATAAGAGATAATAAAATTGTTAGAATCAAGCCATAAATTATAAGAAACATGAATAGTTTCGGTACATTATTTAAATCACATATTTTCGGAGAATCACACGGTCCATCAGTGGGTATTACTATTGATGGTTGTCCTGCTGGCTTAGAACTTTCTCCCGAAGATTTTTTTGTAGATACAAGAAGAAGGCAAGGTGGAAATTTACCTGGTACTACACCAAGAAAGGAGGATGATATGCCCATTTTTTTATCGGGTATCTTCAACAATAAAACTACTGGTGCCCCTCTCACCATTATTTTTGAAAACACCAACACTCGAAGTGGCGATTATGAAAAGCAAAGGGCTGTCCCAAG
>JANMFB010000293.1:0-6583 GCA_031377605.1 Ferruginibacter sp. | reverse complement strand
GCGGTAGCTCGTCGGGCTCATAACCCGAAGGTCACTGGTTCGATCCCGGTCTTCGCAACTAAAAATGACTCGACAAGTGTTGAGTCATTTTGTTTTAAACCTTTTCTAAGAGCGTTTTAGTAAAGTAATTAGTTCATTGATTAAAAATTAAAGGAATTTTTATTGGCCGAAAGGTGGACAATGGTTCAGCCTGCCGTATTCGAAACCAATAAATGATATAATCAAGTTTTGGTCATTTCAGTTTAGTGGTCTTTTTTATGTTTACAGTCTATGCCTTACACAGTAGGAAGTTTGACAAAATATATATTGGATTTACATCTGACATTGTTGAAAGATTAAAGTCTCACAATGAATTATCTAGAAAGGGGTGGACAATACAATTTCGACCTTGGGAAATTATTTATCAAGAAAAACATCTGAAAAAATCAGATGCTATGAAAAGAGAAAAGCAACTAAAATCGGCTTCAGGAAGAGATTTTATTAGATCATTGATTATTAAATAAAAAAAAGAAGTAAGGGCTCTTATCCGCCACTTGGCGGACACTGGTTCGATCCCGGTCTTCGCAACAAAAGAAATCAAATCCTCAACTCATTAGATTTGAGGATTTTTTTTGATTACCTCCTCCATATAAACAATGCTTATTGTGGTAGTCAATCATATAATACCACATTAATAATGAAAGCAGGTTTTGTAAATATTTTCGGTAAACCCAATGCAGGCAAAAGTACTTTGCTTAATGCACTTATGGGTGAAAAAATGGCCATTGTATCACATAAAGTACAAACTACTAGGCATAGAATAAAAGCTATTCTCACAGCAGCAGATTATCAAATAATTTTTTCAGATACACCCGGTATCATCGATCCAAAATACAAGTTGCACGAAAAAATGATGCAAGCTGTAAAAGGTAGTTTAGAAGATGCCGATGTTGCTTTGCTTATGGCAGATGCAACTGAAAACCCCGAAGAAAGCCATGAGATTTTTCAAAAACTAAGACTGAAAGCGCCTGTAATTGTAGTCCTCAACAAAACAGATCATGTAAAGGATGAAACAAAGCTTGCAGCGCTTAAAGCTTTTTTTACAGCACAAACGTATTGCAAAGAAGTAGTGGAAATATCGGCACTCAAAAAAACTGGTGTAGATATTTTATTGCAAAGAATATTACATTATTTACCAGAGGGACATCCATTTTACGAGGGCGATGATATAAGTGATATGCCGGTAAAGTTTTTTGTGGGCGAATTAATTAGGGAAAAAATATTTCAGTTATATCACGAAGAGTTGCCCTACCATACAACAGTTTTGGTACAAGAGTACAAAGAGAAAACAACCTTGGTAAAAATAAGGGCAGAGATAATTGTACAAAGAGATACTCAAAAGGGAATTATTTTGGGCGAAGGCGGCAGCATGATAAAAAAGCTTGGTACAGCAGCAAGGTTAGATATAGAGGAGTTTATAGGAAGCAAAGTATTTTTAGAATTGTTTGTAAAAGTGCGACCGAAGTGGAGAGATAGTGAGTTGTATTTGAAGGAGTATGGGTATTAGCAGTGGGCAGTGGGCAGTGGGCAGAGGGCAGAGGGCAGTGGGCAGTGGGCAGTGGGCAGTGGGCAGTGGGCAGTGGGCAGTGGGCAGTTGGCAGTTGGCAGTGGGCAGTTGGCAGTTGGCAGTTGGCAGTTGGCACTTCGCAAGGTAAAGAAAATTAGAAATTTGTTTTATGGGGACTTATAAAGATCTTTTAGTTTTTCAAAAAGCATATTCTTTAGCAATGGATATTTTTGAAGTAAGTAAATCATTTCCATCTGAAGAAAAATATAGTTTAACTGATCAGGTAAGAAGATGTTCACGTTCTGTTTGTGTTAATTTTGGAGAAGCATATAGGAGAACAAAATATCCTGCACATTTTGTAAGTAAGCTTACAGACTGTGATGCAGAGAGTACAGAAACAGAAATTTGGTTAAAGTTTGCTTTTGACTGCAAATATTTAACCCAAGAAAAATACTTGGACTTTGCAGAAAGAAGTGCAGAAGTAGGGAGAATGTTAGGGCATATGATTAATAATCCTGAGAAATATTTGAAATAAATAGAAAAAGTATTTAGAACATTAAATGCTTTTGCAAACAATAAATAAAAAAATAAAAAAGCGTAGTAGCCTTTGCCAACTGCACTTTGCAAACTGCCAACTGCTTTTTGTAAATTGCCAAGTGCAAACTGCCAACTGCAAATCTTAAATAATTATGTCATTCACAGTCGCAATAACAGGTCGCCCAAACGTAGGCAAGAGTACTTTTTTTAATCGTATGCTAGAGCAGCGTAAAGCCATAGTAGATGATTTGAGTGGCGTAACAAGAGATAGGCAATACGGCGTAGCCGAATGGGCGGGCAGGAGTTTTAACGTAATAGATACAGGAGGCTTTGTAGTAGGCAGCGATGATATTTTTGAAAGAGAAATACGCAAACAAGTGCACATTGCCATGGATGAAGCTGATATCATCATTTTTATGGTAGATGCCGATGCAGGTATTACCAACTTAGATGAAAGCATGGCCGATCTTTTGCGTAGAGCTACCAAACCTGTTTTCCTAGTTGTAAATAAAGTAGATAACCATACCCGAATGCTAGAGGCAAGTGAATTTTACAGCCTTGGCTTTGAACATATTTTTTTCTTATCCTCAATTAGTGGAAGTGGCACCGGAGAGCTGTTAGATGCTATTACAGAACTAATGCCTGCCGAAGCAGATGTGGTAGAAAATGAAATTGAAATTCCAAAATTTGCCATTATTGGTCAGCCAAATGTAGGTAAATCATCTTTACTAAATGCCTTGATAGGGCAGGAGCGTACCATAGTAAGTGATATTGCAGGTACTACAAGAGATACTATTCATACCCATTACAACTTATTCAACAAAGATTTTATTTTAATAGATACCGCAGGTATTCGTAGAAAAAATAAAGTACACGAAGATTTAGAATTTTACTCCGTAATAAGAGCCATAAAAGCACTAGACGAAGCAAATGTTTGTATGCTAATGCTCGATGCAGAGAAAGGCATTACCGCCCAAGATCTTGCTATATTTTCTATGGCTGTAAAAAAAGGCAAGGGAATTGTAGTATTGGTAAATAAATGGGATCTTATTGAAAAAGAAACCAACACTGCTAGAGATTATGAAAAAGAATTAAAGCAAAGATTAGCACCATTCTCCGATGTGCCTATCTTATTTATATCTGTAACCGAAAAACAACGCTTGCTAAAAAGCATTGAAGCTGCATTAATGGTTTTTGAAAACCGCCAACGCAAAGTAGCTACTAGCAAGCTTAATGAAGTAATGCTAAAAGCAATTGAGAGTTTTCATCCACCTGTTGTAAGAGGCAATGCTATAAAAATAAAGTACGTTACACAATTACCTACACAGGCTCCAACGTTTGCTTTTTTCTGCAATTATCCCGATGATATTAAACTCCCTTACCAAAATTATTTGGAGAATAAAATTAGAGAAAACTTCGAATTTAGTGGTGTTCCTGTACGTTTGTTCTTTAGAAAGAAGTAAAACTTTGCAGCTAAAACTAATAAAAACTATCAGTTTTGGCTGTAAAATAATTATTCAATTTTTAAAAAAAGCTTATCTAATGTAATATAATTATCTACTAAACCTATGCTATATATATTTGGTTTAATAGGGTAGCAGGTAAGCATAGTTATCATTATTTGCTTTTTTGTTTTGGTTTCTTTTTTAAAAATATTTTTTTTATTTTCAAGCAAAGCAGCATATTTTTTATCTATCGAAAAATCATTTTCATAAAACTTTATTTCGCATATATTAATACAGTTATCGCTTCTATCTATTACCAAATCTATTTGTGCCCCACTGCCTACAGTAACTGTACCACTCTTCCAAATAGAAGCCTCGGTATAAATGCCCGATATGCCTAAGGCTTGCTTTATAGCTTCAGTATGTTTTAAGCATACACTTTCAAAAGCAAGCCCACTCCAGCTTTTCCAACTCTGGGTATTGCTCAATTTTTGCCAAATACCCTTTGCTCCTGTTCTATTACTTTCCATAAATTTTAAATAAAATAGCGAAAAGGCATCGGTCAATTTATATATACTATTTTTTATTTGCTTTCCCATAGGCACATAAGACGTTACGAAGCCAGATGCAGTAAGCTGTTCTAAAAAAGTAGTGGTGCTACCACCACTTTGCAGCTTACAAGCTTTCATGAGTGCTGTCCTATTGAGTCCCATAGGTTTTTGGGCAAGTATACGTACAATATTGATGTATCTATCGGGGGTTTCAAATAAAGAGTAAAACAAATCTTCAAATTCGTTGTACAACACCCCTGTTTTGTTAAAACAAGTATTTTGTATCATTTGTGCAGCACTTTGCCCTGGTTGCAAAGCATTGAGGTAATGCGGTATACCTCCAATAGCCATATACAATTGTGTAATTTGATATTTAGTTAAACTTATTTTTTTATATAACAGAAAAGCTTCTGTTTCGTAAAGCGTGAATGGTTGCAGAGCTATTTTTTTAGTAACACGGTTATGTAACCCGCCTCTGTTACGTACTACATTTTTTATCATCCAGCTAGCTGCAGATCCGCAGAGTATTACTAAAAGGTTAGGCTGTAGGCTGCCCCAAGTGTTCCAAAAATGTTCAAATGCAGCCAAAAAGTTAGAGCCATGCGTTTGCATCCACGGAAACTCATCAAAAAAAACCACTACTTTTTTGCGCTTAAGTTTTTTTGATAAAGCTATTTTTAATAAATCTAAGGCATCAAACCAGTTATTCGCTAAAGATTCGTTGTGGTTTAAATGAAAACTTTCCACAAGGTTTTTTGTAAATTTTTCTAACTGTATGGCTGTAGTTACTCCATGCACGCCCGAGTATTCAAAGGCAATATGGCTTTTTAAATAAGTACGTATCAAAAAAGTTTTACCAACTCTTCTTCGCCCATATACTGCTACTAAGTGTGCTGTGTTATCAGCCAACACTTCATCTAACACTTGCTTTTCTTCTTCTCTACCAATTATATTTATATCCATAAAATAAATTTCGTAGCCAAAAGTACATAATTTATTGAGTTTTGGCTACAAAAATAAATAAATTTAACAGCCAAAAGTGCTAATATCTTTAAGTTTTGGCTGCTAAAAATAAATCATAGTTATTGTAATATTTCCTTTTTTAGATTACTAATATCAATTAGATTTTGAAACGTTACTTTTAAAGCCCGTCAGGGTGAGCTTGGAGAACACGTTGCAGGAGTAATTTTGCCTTCGTTATTCTCTGCGGTGGAGCCAGTCCGTTTTCAAAGTCTAATAGGCATAACCATTTTCAAAAAGCTAGTTTACATGCATCCGTCACAATAAGCATCATTTATTAAAAAAGAAGAAGCATTAATTTTTTTTGAAAACCACAGTTACAAAGTAGCTACTAATAAACTCAATGAGGTTATGCTAAGGCAATTGAAATTTATATTAACTTGTAGAGAGACAAATACAATAACTACCCAATAGCATAAAGCACCCAATAAATATTGTAAACAAGTATTAATTATTTGCATGAGAACCCCGTTAGAGCCGGTTTTGTTTAGCGTTCCTAAGATTATAGATAACAGCAGTGCAGTAAATTATTTTACTATTGTCAAAGGGTTATTAAAAATAAACAGATAAGTTTTTGGTATTGCTTAATGAGTAAAAACTCATTTTTATTTAAGCATCCGTAGAGCCGCTTCGCTTAACTCTACGGATAGTGGGGATATTAAAATTAATTTCAAACTGAGACACTACCCAATTTTTTACTTTTTGTTTGTAGCAGTACCTTTTTTGTATATTTACTATATGAAAGCAATAGTTATAACTCCAAAAAGCGATAACGAATTCAAATTCGTATCAGATTTGCTCAAAAAGCTTGGTATTGGTACTTCTACTTTAACAAAAGCTGAAATAGAGGATATTGGGCTGCTAAGACTGATGAATAATGTTGATATGTCAAAACAAGCAAGTCGTAATGAAATAATGAAAAAGTTGACTGCTTAATGAAAGTAATATTCTTAAAGGAATTTTCTAAAGATCTTGATGGGATTTCGTTGAAATCCGTAAAGTTATCATTGAAAAGAGTAATTGAAAGAATCGAAATTGCGCATACGCTAGGTAATATCCAAAACACAAAAAAACTTCAAGGTCACAAAACAGCCTACAGAACAAGAATCGGAGATTATCGGCTAGGATTATTTTTTCAAAGATGAAACTATTTTCCTTGCTCGATTTGTACATCGCAAAGACATTTACAAAATCTTCCCGTAGCAGAGTACTCTTAGTATTTGGTTTTGTTTGGCGTTCCTGAGATTACAGAGATATCAGTGCAGTATATTATTTTACTATTGGATAAAGGTTATTAAAAATAAACGGATAAGTTTTTGGTATTGCTTAATGAGTAAAAACTTATTTTTATTTAAGCATCCGTAGAGACGCTTCGCTTAACTCTACGGATAGTGGGGGGATAGAGCAAAAGCATAGAAAACTTCAATTGTTCAGTGTTTAAACATTGAAAAATTCCACAATAAAAGCAGTATATTATCAAAATT
>JANMFB010000221.1:0-16616 GCA_031377605.1 Ferruginibacter sp. | reverse complement strand
CAGGCAAGTTCGTAGATTGGATGGATACAAAAAAAGGCTTTTTGTGGGCAATAGGTATATGGTCTGTAGGTGCTTGTATTCATGCATTTTGTGGTATAGCTACTTCGGGTATTCTTACTAGTAAGTGGTTTGTAGGATTTGAAGGTGCAAAAGATGCCATAGCAACAGTAAGTGATGTAGCAAAAGTCACATCGGTGAGTGTTACATTCTTCATTTTCGCAAGAATTATACTTGCTTTGGGAGAAGCCGGTAATTTTCCTGCAGCCATTAAATCTACTGCAGAGTATTTCCCAAAAAAAGCTCGTGGTTTTGCTACAAGTATTTTTAATGCAGGTGCCACTGTGGGTGCGCTAGCTGCTCCACTTACTATACCATTTATTGCCAAAGCTTATGGTTGGGAAATGTCTTTCATCATCATTGGTGCTTTAGGTTTTATATGGATGGGATTTTGGATTTTTATTTATAAAAAGCCTGAAACAAATCCTAAGGTAAATGAACTTGAGTTAGCCTATATTCAACAGGACGACTTGGTTGAAGATAAAAAGAATGATAAGCACGTTAAAAGAATTACTTACGGACAAGCATTTAGATATAAACAAACTTGGGCGTTTGCTTTAGGTAAATTTATGACGGATGGCGTTTGGTGGTTTTTCTTGTTTTGGACTCCAGCTTATCTAAGTTCTGTTTATAACTTAAATTCTACACAAAGTGCCCCACAAATATTTGTACTTTATACTATTACTTTATTGTCATTAATTGGTGGCTGGTTACCTACATATTTTGTAGATAAAAAAGGAATGAATCCATATTCAGGTAGAATGAAAGCCATGCTTATTTTTGCATTCTTTCCTTTACTAACTTTACTTGCACAACCACTTGGTCATATTACTGTTTGGATTCCAGTGATTATTATTGGTATAGCTGGTGCAGCACATCAATCTTGGTCCGCAAATATTTTTTCTACAGTTGGCGATATGTTTCCTAAACATGCCATTGCTACCATAACAGGTATTGGTGGTATGGCTGGTGGTATTGGATCATTTTTAATAAACAAAGGCTCAGGCAAGTTGTTTGATTTTGCGGCAGCAACAAACATGCACTTTATGGGCTTTGAGGGAATAAAAGCAGGATATTTTATCATTTTTTCAATATGTGCAGTGGCGTATTTAATAGGATGGATAATAATGAAATCACTTGTACCACATTACAAACCAATTACAGATTTATAATACAATTTTCTACACTAAAAAAGCCGACTTAAAGTTTTAAGTCGGCTTTTTTAATGTACTTTATTTTGGAAACAACATCCTATAATCTACCCTTATTTTTCCTTTTGTAATATCGTCCAACTTACGCTTAAGAAGCGTCCGTTTTAGTGGTTTTATATGGTCAATAAAAAGTTTACCTTCCAAGTGGTCATACTCGTGCAAAATTACTCTTGCTGTAATACCATTAAATGTCTTTGTATGCGGCACAAAATTTTCATCCATAAACGAAAGCGTTACAGATTCTTCTCTCAACACATCTTCCCTTATTTTAGGGATACTGAGGCAGCCTTCATTGTAGGGCCAAGGTTTTCCATTTAAGGCAAGTACTTCTGGATTTATAAAAACGCCTTTATAACCAGGCTTATCCGGATATTCATCTGTATCTCCATCTTCATCATTTTCAAAAATTTGTATGCTATCCATGGTAAATAAGCGGATAGATTTATTTATTTGTGGTGCAGCCAAACCCACACCATTGCTGTTGTACATGGTTTCCCACATATCAGAAAGGAGTTTTTCTAATCCCTCATGTGATGCAGTTATTTCTTCTGCCACTTTTCTAAGTATTGGTGAACCGTATGCTACTATAGGTAAAATCATTTATATCTTTTGTATAATTATTTTGCAAAAATAACATATTGGTGTTAAGGCTACAAAGGTTTTAATAAAAAGTGAATAGAAAAGGACTTCAAATTGTGTAGAGAAAAAAATATCGCCTTGGCAATAAATATAAACCAATCAACTTACCTCCATATATTCTTGTAACATAATAGTGGCTGCAATAACATCCACATTTCCTTTTACCTGCCTATCTTTCTTCTTCATACCCATTTCTAGCATAGCAGTTTTAGCCATTTTAGAAGTAAATCTTTCATCTACCATTTTTACAGGAACTTGTGGAAATGCTTTTTGAATTCTTGCAATGGCATTTTTTGCTCCTGGTGTTCCGTGGGTATCAGTGTCATCTAAATTTATAGGCATACCAATAATAATAAGTTCCACTTGCTCTTGCTCCATGTATTTTTTTAAAAATGGTATCAACTCATGAGATGGTATTGTTTCCAAACCAGTAGCAATAATTTGTAAAGGATCTGTAACAGCAATCCCCGTTCGTTTACCCCCATAATCTATTGCAATAATTCTGGCCATTATACTTCAGTTAATATGGTGAACTCATTATTAATAGCACCTGAATTTGCGTACAACACCTCTATAAAATCATTTCCATAAATACTGTTATATTCCAAAATATTGTCTATACGCTCTTGCAAAATCCCATTCGGAGAAAGCGATGATTTCACTTTCGCAATTTGTCTTTGCTGTGCCTCAAACTTTTTCTTCTCAGCCTTTAGCATTTTCTTTTCTAATATTTCCAATTTGTTCAAAGCCTGTGTACGCAAGGCATGTACGTGAGCATTTAGCGTTGCATCAATTGATCCTGCAGATTGCTTGATAACATCATACACTTTTTTAAAAGCTTCCTTTTCTTCACTTATATCTAATTTTATTGCCGAAGCTTGCTTTACTATTCCTTCCAGTAAATTTCTTTCGTTTGTAAAAAATGCTTTTTCATCTAAGCCGAGTTTCGTAATTAACTCCGAAGCTTTTTTATTTACAATTGTAAACGAATTTCTCAATACCAAAGCAGGAAAAAAAACTCCAACTGCATCAAAAACATTTTTCAATTCCAGCCAATAAGCTAACTCTCCCCCCCCACCTATGAAAGCTACATTTGGCAAAATCATTTCTTGAAAAACAGGACGTAATATTACATTTGGACTAAACCTCTCCGGATTATTTTTTAGTTCCCAAAACAATTCACTTTTACTAAATGAAAGTTTGGTATTGGCAATTGCAAAACTTTTATCTACTAATTCTATTCTCTCTCGGATATTCTCTTTTAAGTAAAATAAGTTTATTGGTCTGCCTGCAGCTTGCACTTTATATTCATTAGGAAAGGCAGCAACAGTAGTAGATACAGCCTTTTCCGAAAACTGTTCTTCCAATTCTTTTGTTATTATGGGTGCAAATTCATTCTTTAATGCAGCATTATCGGGTAATAAAATAACCAATCCATATTTACCAAATAAATCATGCACAAAATGAAAAGTAGCTATTTCTATTGTAATACCTTCTTTATAACAATTACGTATTGAATAAATTACCTCTGTACCATGTTTTGCTACCAACAATTGTCCTGCAATGGCTTCAATTAATACAACAAAATTTGCATCAATTTTCATTCTACCAACTGCACCTGTTTGTGTAGTTTGCCATTTGTAATGAACACCGTTTATAAAAACTTCACCGAGTTCATCCAAGTCAGCATCTTCGCTACCCATATAATACACAGGTACAAAATTATTATCTGGCATTTCTTGACTAAGTGTTTCTGCCAATTTTATTGCATGCAAAATTTTGTATATAAAATACAAATGCCCTGTAAAAATATTTGGTTGGTGTGCAGTGCAGATGGTAAAAGTATTTTCGCTAAGAAGTTTATCAATATTAGCTTGTAGCTTATTTGATGTCTCTATTCTTTCATATTGTTTAGTAAGGGTATTTACCAATAATTTTCTATTGATAGGGAAAGTTTTTCTTTGTGTCACTGCATTTTTCAACCCATCTATATCGGGTCTAAAACTATAAAACGATTGCAAGGAAGATTCATTGGATAAATAATCCAACACAAGTTTAGAGAAGGAATTCGTTTCGCCGTAAGAAATAGTATTTTTTGTAAAACTCATTGTAAACAATAATTGAAAATTGCTAATTAGCTATTTTTTTTAAATTCAAAAAAATTTAAAAACAGCGTTTATCAAATGAAACAAAAATTAATTTAACTAATTCAAAAAAGAAGTTTCTATTTCATCAAAAAAATTGCTCCATTCATTAGCACATTAGCTAATTAGCAAATCAGTAAATTATACCAGCTCAGCCTCCAAATCATAATCAAAAGCCTTTACAATTTTCACCATCACAAATTCGCCAATTGGCAATTTCTTTTTTGTATTTATAATTACTTCATTATCTACTTCCACGCTATCAAACTCCGTACGAGCAAGGTAGCGACCACTTTCTCTTTTATCTACCAACACTTTTAACGTGATGCCCACTTTTGCTGCATTTTTTTCAAGCGAAATATCTTGTTGGCATTCTATAATTTCTTGTGCTCGCTCTTCTTTTTCTTCTGCTGAAATATTATCTTCTAATTTAAAAGCTGTTGTATCATCTTCATGCGAATATGTGAAAACGCCTACTCTATCAAAACGCATACGCAGTAAAAAATCTTTTAGTTCCTCCACATCATCTCTTGTCTCACCAGGAAACCCTGCTATCAAAGTTGTACGCAAACAAATGCCTGGAACCTTTGCCCTTATAGCTTGTATAAGTTCTTCCATTTCTATCCTAGTGATATTTCTTTTCATTGCCGCAAGCATATTGTCAGAGGCATGTTGTAATGGCATATCTAAATATTTACAAATATTGGCGTGTCTATTCATGGCATCTAATATCTCCATCGGAAATTTAGATGGGTATGCATAATGCAACCTTATCCACTCCAAACCTTCTACCGCCGCTAATTCATCTAACAGGCGAGGTAATTCTCTTTTCTTATAAATGTCCAAACCATAATAAGTAAGCTCTTGTGCAATAAGCATAATTTCTCTAACCCCACGTTTTACCAATTGCTTGGCTTCCTCTACTATACTCTCAATGGTACGACTCACATGCTGCCCTCGCATAAGCGGTATGGCGCAGAATGAGCAAGTACGATTGCAGCCCTCACTTATTTTCACATAAGCATAATGGCTCGGTGTTGAAAGTAGTCGTTCCCCTATCAATTCCCCTTTATAATCTGCTTCAAATTGTTTGAGTATATTTGGTAATTCCATCGTACCAAAATATGCATCTACTTCGGGTATTTCCTCTTCCAAATTATTTTTGTATCGTTCGCTTAGACAGCCTGTTACATAAACTTTATCTAGCTTGCCTTTTTTCTTTAGCGCAACATTATCCAAAATAGTATTAATGCTTTCTTCTTTAGCCTTATCTATAAACCCACAAGTATTTATAATTACAATATTATGGTCTAGTTTTTCATTTTCATGTATCGTATCTATATCATTGGCAAGTAGTTGCCCACTAAGCACTTCACTATCTACCATATTTTTGCTGCAGCCAAGGGTAATAATGTTTACCCTATCTCGTTTTATCGTTTTTGTCTTCATAAATTTTGCTGTGCAAAGTTAGGGCTTTTTCTTGGGGGAAAATTAGTGACTAACGATTATGACCTAAAGGATTCCCAAGCTTTAGTATTGTGAACAGACTTCCTTGATTATTGGTTCTGTTGCAAGATTGTTGAAGTGGAGAATTTGCATGAGTAATTATTAATTTTTAGCAGTAGTTCTTACAATAATTTAACTAATCTTATTTCAATTTCAATTGTATTTTCAAGCGAAATGATTGTTGAACACATGATAAAATTGTATCTTTCGTTAAAATAAAAATTATGTCAAAATTTGTTTTTTCTCCATTATTTATTTTTATTTTATCAATAGTAGAAAGTAAATCACAATCTATTAATATTGATTTTGCAGCTGCTGCAAATACATTGATAAAAAATGACAGCACACATCTACCTATCCTTAAAATAGCATTGATGGTGGATAGTTTTTCCATATCGAATTCTACCGTAAACCTATATTTTAATACACAAAATTCTTATAAAAAGGGAGCCCTCCCTGCTGATTATGTTGAAATGTTACCCGAAATATTGATGCCACTTACCACACATTACACACCGGATATACAATTACTATTATTTGCAAAAGAAGCCATCACAAATGAATGGAAAACGTTGGATTATTTTGGCAATCATCCTAAAACACCGATTTATATTCCCATACAAAATAACGATCCCTACCCTGCAAGAGCTGGCAAAAGCGAGGTTGTTTCAAACTTCGTTTTTCCAACTACCGGATCACCTACTCCACAGGGTGCATTGGCTGGCAAAACTGTTTGGCTTAGCCCCGGACATGGCTGGCATAATACGGGCAGTGGCTTTGTAACACAGCGTGGCACTACCAATGCTATTGTGGAAGATTTTGTAAGCGCAGAAAGTGTAGATTATTATTTAATGGGATACTTGTACAATGCGGGTGCCAATGTATGGAGTGTGAGAGAAAGAGATGTAAATACAAATGAAATTATAATTGACAACGATGTACCAGCATCTGGATATAGTGAAAATGGAAGCTGGATTAATGGCACGGTAGCTGGTTATGGCGGCACATATAGAACTACCACGGCGAGTGCTTCAGAAACTGCCACCGCTTCTTTTGTCCCTAATATATCACAAAGTGGGCTATATTGGGTTTCGGTGAGATGTATAGCAGGCGTAAATAGAGCTACTGATGTTTCTTTTAAAATAATACACTCAGGTGATACATCTACCGTAAATGTAAACCAAGAAATACATGGTGAAACATGGGTATATCTGGGTCAATTTTATTTTACAAGTGGCAGCATAAATAAAATTATCCTAAGCAATGTTTCTTCAGAAATTGGGCAAGCTATCGTAGCAGATGCAGTGCGACTAGGTGGTGGTATCGGTACCACATTAGATTGTTTAAATACTGGGCAACCTGCAAGTAATAGAGCTAGGTTTGAGGAGTCTGCCAGACAATATGCAAGATACCAAGGAAACCCTGTGTGCATAGAAGATGTAACGGTGAGACCAAAATACACAGAATACGAATTGCAAAAAGGTACTGCTTCTGAAATAAACAATGCAGTATTTGTAAGCTTACATAGCAATGCTGGTGGTGGTACAGGTACAGAAACATATACGTACAATGGTTTAGGGTCAGGTATGCCAAATATTACTGCGGGAAGTGTTAATCTAAGAAATTATATACACAACCAAGTAGTAGCAGATATAAGAGCACTTTGGAAACCTACTTGGGCAGATAGGGGTGTAAAAGTGGCAAACTTTGGAGAATTAAGAGAATTAATTACAATCCCTGGAACACTTGTGGAGCTTGCTTTTCACGACCTTGCTGCCGATGCTACAGATTTAAAACATCCCGAGTTTAGGCGTATAGCCGCAAGGGCAATCTATAAGGGAATTTTAAAGTTTTTTAATAATAGAGATCTTGTTCCGCTTATATTTTTACCAGAGCAACCTACCAATGTAATAGCAAAAAATATTGGTAGCAATAATATCGAAATAAGTTGGGCAGCACCAATTTCTGGCGGAGCGTATGGCGATGCAGCTACTGCTTATAAAGTTTATGTAAGTACCAATGGAAAAAGTTTTAAAGATGGTATTACTACTTTAGGTACAAACTTTACATTTAATGGAAATGCACAAACCATATATTATTTTAAAGTAGCAGCAACCAATGCAGGTGGTGAGTCTTTTTGTAGCAGTGTAGTAGCCGCAAAAACCCCTGCTGTTGGCAATACAAATGTGTCTTATTTAATTGTAGATGCGTTTGATAGATTAGATGGAAGTGCACTTATACCTAGAACTGAAAGTGCGGTACTTGGCAGTGTGAGAAGAATGTTTCTTGAGAGAATGAACAGGTACGATTATATGATAGAGCATGCACAAGCATTGGGTAATTGCAACAATAACATTGCTTTTGATGGTTGTCAGAATGAAGCAGTTACGGCGGGTACAATTTTGTTATCTACTTATACAGCAGTAGATTGGTTTACAGGCGAGGAGTCAACCGTAGATAGATCTGTAGCTCCAGCAGAAGTAATATTACTAAAAGCATATTTAAATGCCGGTGGCAATTTGTTAATTTCGGGCTCAGAAATTGGGTGGGATATTGGCAGAGCTGCATCCGCAAATGTAGATGCCGATTTTTATAATAATTATCTTAAAGCATTGTATATTGGAGACGATGCAAACACCTATGATTTTGGAGGCACTAGTATATTATTTGATGCACAAACAGGAAGTTTTGATAATAGCACTAATGGGTATTACGATGTTGACTTCCCTGATAGAATAGCTGCAAATGGAGGATCCAACATAGCCCTAAATTATACAGGTGGCACGGCAGATGTTGCAGCTGTAGGTTATACAGGAACGTTTAATATGTTATATTTTGCCTTTCCATTTGAAGCAATTACATCCGCAGCTGTGCGCAATAATTTAATGTGTAATGCAGTAGCATTTCTTACTCCATCAATCATATTGCCGATTATTGGTCTTACTATTAAGGGTAAAAACCAAGGTTCTTTAAACAATATTAACTTTCGCACTTTAGCAGAAATAAATACCAAATATATGTTGGTAGAGCGAAGTGAAAACGGGATTATATTTTACCAAATAAGTGAACAAATTTTGCCAAAAGGAAACGCAAATTCTGGAGGTGAATATAATTTCATAGACAATAACATATTGCCTATTGGATATTATAGAATAAAAGTAATAGACCATGATGGTAGCGTATCCTATTCAGAAATTATTTTCATAAAAGCGCAGAAAAACGAAAACATCTTTACACTCATTAACAATCCTGCACATAGTGCCATACGAATTGCTTTACAAAATGCCATTGATGTACAGATTGTATTATCAAATAGTATAGGGCAAATAGTTTATAAAAATAATAATGTAAATACCTCTCTTTTTACAATAAATGTAAGCCAACTTACAAAAGGTATGTATTACTTAAGCGTAATATCAAACAATAAACAACAGGTAGAAAAAGTTTTAATACAATAGCTATAATATTTGTATATAAAATATCTCCTAATAACGCAGGTTAACTTTCCTTTCCATGAGACCTTGGCGCAGATATGCATCTTAGCTTTGTGTGTTGGAGTTTCTCTTCCGGTAATAATTTTAAACCCATTTTACCTTTGTTAAATTTTTTACCAGTTAGACTACTCTCTAAACTGAAATGAAGTTTATCTATTTTGTATAATACTTAAATAAATAAAAAAAAGAAGTAAAGTTAATTATACAAAAATTACTCAAAAAGTGCTTTGGTTTTTAGTATGCGATTTAAAAAAAGGAAAATATTAATAGCCAACCTTCTCAAAACCAATGAAATATTTTTATTGCTTTTTGGATATGTAAAAAAAAATATTTATTTTCATTCTGACAAAAAGCCAAACTATACCAACACGTGAGCGCAAATCCAAAACTACAAAGGGTAAATAAATACGGTTAAAATACCTTTGAAAGATTTTTGGATAAATATTTTTTATCGTAATCATTTTTTGAATGTAGATAGGCTATTTCTCAAATAGCGAAGCCGAAAACTATTTTAAAAGAGTAGGCACAAAAAAAATAAAAAATATGAAAATCAAATCATTTTATTTTATTGCATTATTGCTTATGAGTTTTACTATTAAACTTCAAGCTCAAACGGAAATAGTTACAGAAGACAGTACGAGAAAAAACAAAAAACAAGTAAATTTTATTAAGGTAAATCTTACCGGAATTTTTTTAAAAAATTATTCCATACAATACGAAAGGTCACTATCGAGAAAGATTTCAGTGGCTTTGGCATTCAGAACTATGCCTAGTACAACAATTCCTTTTAAAAATCAGATTATCAAATCTCTTGAAACTACTGACCAAAACACTAAGGAAACCATTGAAAAATTCAGAATCAGCAATTTTGCCATTACACCAGAAATAAGGTTCTATTTAAGTAAGAAAGGATATGGACGAGGTTTTTATATAGCGCCTTTTTATAGGTATGCTAGCTATGAAACAAATGACTTAGTATTTACTTACGAGAATAGTGCAAGTGTTGAAAGTACAATAACCTTATCGGGAAAACTGACTAGTAACACCGGTGGTTTAATGTTTGGTGTACAAAATAAATTAGGCAAACGCCTTTATCTTGACCTTTGGTTACTTGGTCCACATTATGGAAGTGCAACTGGTAACTTTAGTGGAGTTTCTAGCAAACCTTTAACAACAGATGAACAGACGGACTTAAGGCAAGAATTAAATGATATAGATATTCCATTTACAAATAAAACAGTTACTGTTACGTCTAACGGAGCTTCAGTAAAACTAGACGGTCCATGGGCAGGTATTAGATCAGGAATATTATTAGGTTTCAAATTTTAATTTCAAATTATAATGCTGGATAAAATGTATTGCTTCGATTGAGACTAAAAATTAATTTGGTAGGGCATAAATTTCTATCAGTAATAGTTTCTTATATTGAATAAAACTAGGATATAGTTTTATGGTCAAGTTTAGTTTTTTATAGTTGATTTAATTTATGAATTGTATGCACTTTTATTGCTAAATAAATGTTTATGAATTCTAAACCATTTTTTGCTGTATCTGTAGCTGTTTTATTATTGATAGTAGGTTTTAGGTATTCAAAAATAAATGAACGAGCTAAACCTATTTCAAGAGAAGAAATATATAAACACCGCTCTATTGTTCAATGTTCTCCTGATTGGACTCAACTTAATGCAGACAGTCTAGCAAATGGGATAGGTGTATTGCCTGGTTGGGGAAATTATGCTTGGAATATCAACACTAAAGACGACAGTGCCCGTTATTATTTTAACCAAGGCATCAATATGTATTATTCCTTTCATATAATAGAAGCAATGGCTTCTTTTAAAAAGGCTGAACGTTTCGATGATAAAAATGCTATGATATATTGGGCACAGGCATTGGCATATGGTCCCAACATAAATGATTTTGAATACGCTGCCACACCAGAAGCTTTTGAAGCTGCACAAAAAGCGCTTTCGTTACAAAAAAACTGCAGTCCAAAAGAAAAAGCATTGATTGGTGCTATGACTTTTAGATATACACAAGACAGTACAGTCAGCAGGCAATCACTCAATCAGTTATACGCTACAGCTATGAAGCGTGCATTCCAAATGTTTGGGAAAGATGCTGATGTATGTACTTTGTATGCAGACGCAATCATGATACAACATCCATGGGATTACTGGAAACACAGTGGTGAAGCACAATCTTGGACTCCCGAATTATTGACAGTGCTAGAAGGGGCCATAAAAATAAATAGTAACCATCCTGGTGCAAACCATTATTATATACATGCAGTGGAAGCATCTAAAAATTCTAAAAGAGGCATGCCAAGTGCAGACCTACTTGGTAAGTTAATGCCGGGTGTTTCTCATATGATTCATATGCCATCGCATATTTACATTCGTAACGGGCAATATGCAAAAGGCATAGCAGTAAATGAGCTGTCGGTAAAGGGTTATGATAATTACCTTACACTATACCCAGCTGTAAAAAATAATGCAGGTCTTTATCTTGTACATAATCTCCATATGCAGACCAACTGTGCTATGATGAAGGCTAACTATACATACAGTAATAATTCCGCCATCGCAACAAGAAATAGTGTAGATACAGGTTATTTATCTATGCCCGCTCCAGGAGGAACATACATGCAATATCTTTTTATGACTCCTACAATTAATAATGTGCGTTTTGGCAAATGGGATGTAATTTTAAATGACCCATCAGTTAATGAAAATCATACATATTCTTCCACATTATGGCATTGGGCAAGAGGGATGGCTTTTGCTGGAAAAAATAATTTTGTTGAGGCTGAAAATGAATTAAAAATTGTGAAGGAAAAAATGCAATTACCAGATATGTTGGTTGTGTTGGCTCCATACAATGCCCCTGCAGATGCTGCTAAAGTAGGGGTGAAAATATTGGAGGGAATTATTGCAGCAAAACAAAATGATTATACAAAAGCAATACGTTTACTGAATGAAGGCGTCCTGCTTGAAGATGCAATGATTTACAATGAACCAAAGGACTGGTTACTTCCTACAAGAACATATTTGGGAACCGTTTTATTACGATCTGCCAATACTGTAAAAGCTGCTGCTATATTTGAAGAAGACTTAAAAGAAAACCCTAATAATCATTGGGCATTGTATGGTCTTTATCAGGCATTGGTGCAACAGAAAAAAAACACGGCCGCCAAAGCTGTTAAAAAACAATTTGATGCTGCATTTGAAAATGCAGACATTAATCCAGGAGTGCTACTTTTTTAATTTTGCTCCTCTACTGTTTTTTTAACTAATGTAAACTTATTTCACAAACTTATACCAATATCGGTTATGCAAGATTTTACCAACTATTTCTTCCAAATACCCTAAAAAAAATAAAGAACATAATACGCAATTTAAAACGAACTGAGCTGCCAACTGCCAGCAGCCCACTTAAAAAATCAAAACCTCACCCTTTTACAATAACTTCACAAAAAAATTATACATGATGAAACCCCTTTTTAAATTATTTAGTGCTGCTACATTATCTATTGCAGTATCTAGTTTAACCCCTTGCTTTGCACAGCCAAGTGTAAAGAAATTTATAGATCCTGCCAATATGGATTTAACCGTAAAACCTGGCAATGATTTTTATATGTATGCTAGTGGAACATGGATAAAAAATAATCCTGTACCTGCAAAAGAAACCCGTTGGGGAAGCTTTAACCAACTAAGAGATTTTAATATTAATGCAGTAAAAGACGTATTGGAAAAAGCCATTGCAGATAAAAAAGCAGCCAATGGTTCTGTAGCAAAAAGAGTGGGCGATTTTTATGCCGCAGGTATGGATAGTACAGCCATAGATAAAAGAGGGTTCACTCCTATTGAGCAATCATTAAAAAATATTACCAATATTAAAACTATTGGTGAAGTACAAAAAATGATAGCAAGCTTAAGGGTTTCTGGTTCTGCATCTGCCATGTATGGTTTTGGTGTAGGGCAAGATAGAAAAAATGTAGAATTGATGATACCGCAGCTGAGCCAAGGCGGCACTACCCTACCCGATAGAGATTATTATTTAAAAAATGATGGGCGTAATGCTGACATTCAAGCAGCATATAAAAAATATATTACTGCTTTATTTACCCTTACAGGTACCGAAGCAAGCATAGCAGAAAATAATGCATCAACTGTTTTCAATCTAGAAAAAAAATTGGCTGCTGCACAAATGAGCCGAGTAGAAATGAGGGACCCATATAAAACTTACAATAAATTTTTAGTAGATGATTTATCTAAAACTACTCCAGGTTTTAATTGGAAGGACATTCTTGCGGACCTTAACATAAAAAAGCAAGATAGTATTCTGGTAAACAATCCATCCTTTTTTAAAGAACTTTCTTCTTTGCTCACAACAGTACCGGTAGCAGATTGGAAAACCTATTTACAGTGGAATGTATTGAAAGCAGCAGCACCTTATTTAAGCAGTGCTTTTGTAGATGCTAATTTTGCCTACAACCAAGTGCTTACAGGGCAAAAAATACAAACACCACGTTGGCAAAGAATGTCTTCGCTTACAGATGGTTCAATAGGCGAATTGCTAGGTCAGTTGTATGTAAAAGAATATTTTAAACCAGAGGCTAAAGTACGCATGGCAGAACTTGTTGCCAACCTTAGAAAAGCGTTTGCAGTTCGCATAAATAACCTTGATTGGATGAGCCCTGCTACCAAAGCAAAAGCATTAAAAAAGCTTGCAGCGTTTCGCCCAAAAATTGGCTATCCAGATAAGTGGAGAAATTATGATGGATTGGTAATAAACAAAAATACCTATTTTGAAAATGTAAGAAATGTAGGGCAATGGAATTATAATTACATGATAAACCAACTTGGCAAACCTGTAGATAGAGAGCGTTGGGGAATGACAGCTCCTACAGTAAATGCTTATTACAGTGCAACGTTAAATGAAATTGTTTTTCCTGCAGGTATTTTGCAATTACCATTCTTTGATGCAAAGGCAGATGATGCACTTAACTACGGTGGAATTGGTGCAGTAATAGGGCACGAAATGTCGCATGGTTTTGATGACAATGGTAGCAAGTACGATGCAGATGGTACCCTAAGAAACTGGTGGACTGCAGAAGACCAAACAAAGTTTGATGCAAAAACAAAAACGCTTGTAAAGCAATATGACGATTATACTGTGTTAGATACTATACATGTAAATGGCAAACTTACCCTTGGTGAAAACATTGGTGACTTTGGCGGTTTAAACGTAGCTTACGAAGCTTTTAAAATGACTCCACAAGGTAAAGAAAAATCAGAAAAAATGATAGATGGCTTTACGCCTGACCAACGCTTTTTCCTTGCATGGGCGCAAGTATGGCGTGGCAATATTTTGCCACAGTCTGCCGCACAACAAGTAATTACTGATACGCACTCACCTGGCGAATACCGTACAATTGGTGCACCTGTAAATATGGATGCATGGTACAAAGCATTTAATGTACAAGAAGGTGATAAATTATATAAAAAACCTGCAGATAGAATTAGGATTTGGTAAATAAAATACTCAACATCGGCTAACATGAGCGAACTTGGTATTTGAAAATATAAATCACTTACTAAAAAGCTACTTCATTTATTTGAAGTAGCTTTTTTTATTTAATACCAATTATATCGATATGTACTTTAATTGACTTACGGTATAACATCATTGTCTATAAATATTTATTCTCAGCAAAGTCTCTAACAAGCTATTGTTAGGCCTATGTTATACCCAGCATAGTGTCCGCCGATATACATGTTGAAAACATAATAAACCACTACCCTTTCTTCACCTCCTTTGCCCATGCATCTTTTAAGGTAACAGTTCTATTAAAAATAATTTTATCAGGAGTAGATTCCTTATCCAAACAAAAATACCCTTTACGTAAAAACTGAAAACGATCTGAGGGTTTTGCTTGCAATAAAGAAGGTTCTATAAAAGCTTGTACAATGTGTAAAGAATCTGGATTTATATAATCTTTAAAATCTCCCTCTTCACTTTGTGGGTTTTCTACTTTAAACAAACGGTCGTACATACGCACTTCTGCAGTACCTGCAAGAGCAGCACTTACCCAATGGATCGTACCTTTTACAGCAATGCCACTCGTATCACTTCCACTTTTACTTTCGGGAAAATAAGTACAGTAAATTGCAGTAACTTTTCCTGAATCATCTTTATCAAAACTATCACAACGAAGTATGTAAGCACTTTTTAATCGTACACTTGCGCCCGGGGCAAACCTAAACCACTTCTTTGCTGCTTCTTCCATAAAATCTTCCCTCTCTATCCACAGCTCTTTACCAAACGGTATTGATCTTGTACCATATGCTTCGTCAGGCCCATTCTCACTTACTAGCTCTTCTATTTTTCCTTCCTCATAATTGGTTATAATTAGCTTTAGTGGATCTAACACTGCCATTGCTCTAAGTGCGGTATTGTTCAAATCTTCTCGCAAGCAAAATTCCAATAGACTAAAATCAATGATGTTTTCTCTTTTGGCAATACCTACTTTGTCACAAAAAGTTCTGATGCTTGCAGGGGTAAACCCTCTACGCCTCATACCACTAATTGTAGGCATGCGAGGATCATCCCAACCTGCTACATGGTTCTCTTCTACCAACTGCTTTAGTTTGCGCTTGCTCATTACGGTATAAGATAAATTGCGACGAGCAAACTCATATTGGTGTGATGGATAAATTCCTAATTGCTCAATAAACCAATCGTACAATTCTCTGTGTGGTATAAATTCTAATGTGCAAATAGAATGGGTAATATTTTCTATAGAATCGCTTTGCCCATGTGCAAAATCATACATCGGATAAATACACCATGTAGAGCCAGTACGATGGTGGTGAGCATGTTTTATTCTGTAAATAAGCGGATCACGCATGAGCATGTTTGTATGCCCCATATCAATTTTTGCTCGAAGTATTTTTGCTCCATCTGCAAATTCTCCGTTCTTCATTCGAGCAAACAAATCTAAGTTTTCTGCAATGGTTCTATCTCTGTAAATACTGTTTTGCCCTGGCTCGGTAGGTGTGCCTTTTAGTTTCGCAATTTCTTCCGATGTAGAATCATCTACGTACGCTAGCCCTTTATTGATAAGTGTTACAGCATATTCATACAAAGTATCAAAATAATCTGATGCATATAATTCGTGTTTCCATTCAAAGCCTAGCCACTTAATATCTTCTTTAATGCTATCTACATATTCTGTTTCTTCTGTTACAGGATTTGTATCATCAAAACGCAAATTGGTATAACCTTCGTATTTTTTTGTAAGCCCGAAATTTAGACAAATACTCGTAGCATGGCCCATGTGTAAATATCCATTGGGTTCAGGAGGAAAACGGGTTACAATGGATTTGTATTTTCCGTCTTTTAAATCGTTCTCTATAATTTCTTCTAAAAAATTTAAACTTTTCTCTTCGCTCATACTTAAAATTGAATGGCAAATTTACAGTTTTCTAAAATAATGTCCATTGGGTTTTTTGGAAGATGATTTTTGCAAAAAATGCAAATTTAAATCTATGGGATTTAAA
>JANMFB010000176.1:0-2299 GCA_031377605.1 Ferruginibacter sp. | reverse complement strand
GCACTGTCGTTCCCGTAATCGGTAAATCAACGTAGAATTCGGGTTCAAACACAGCCACTTTCTCAAGGCCAGCATTCGGAAACGCCATGAGCGAACATTTTAATCTTGACGGTCCCGCAATCGATGCACCGACCGAAGACCCAACCCCCCAGCCTTTCGAAGTCAAATTCGCTAGCCGCGTCGATCGGCTGCCGCCGTACATGTTTGGTAGGATCAACAATGCGCTTTATCAGAAGCGTCGCGCAGGGAGCGATGTGATCGATCTCGGGATGGGCAACCCTTCCGATCCGCCGCAAGACGTAATATTTATTAAACAATAATTAAAACAAAAGAAAAATTATGAAACTATTATTTACATGCATTATCAGTATAGTGTGTCTAACAGTATTTGCACAGCCAAACAAAAAAGAAGCAGTAAAGGGTTCAATTTATGGAGCCAAAACTACAGAGGTAGGAGCCATTGAAATAAACTTATTAGAAGAGAAATTAATTACTGCCGAATCTTATAAAGGAAAAGTAAAAGGCACAGTAGCTAGTGTGTGTGAGAAAAAAGGCTGCTGGATGAAACTTTCTCAAACAGAAGGAGACGGCATGATGATACGTTTTAAGGACTATAAGTTTTTTATGCCATTGAATATTGTGGGCAAAGAGGTAGTACTTATTGGTGAAGCAAAAAAAACTACTACTACTGTGGAAATGCTAAAACACTATGCAGAAGATGGCGGTAAAAGCAAAGAAGAAATTGCAAAAATTACTGAGCCTAAAACTGAAATAGAATTTATAGCAACTGGGGTTTTGGTTACCAACTAAGAATCACGAATTTATTTGATACTAAGCCAGGATTTTTTTCTTGGCTTAGTATTTACTTTGGCTTATACTCAAATACTAAAATAGAATTCTGCTCTAAGGTAGCACTAGAAGAAAGTTCATATCTTTTTCCGCTTGCGGTTGTAAGTATTATCAATGCTGTATTTGGTGGTATGCTACCGAGGTTCTCTGCAAATAAAACCAAACTGTGTAACTTCAAATTTTCATCTAAGTCTAAGGATAATGTAATTGGATTTCCGCTTAATTTTTTCTTATCTACAACTAGCTTATTGTCAAAATAAACACTTACGCTATCTCCATCAATGGTACCATTATCGTATATTTCTAGCTTTATTTTTGTATCATTTATTACTATTCTACTTTGTTCTTTGTTTATTCTACCATTTGTTTTTATAGGAATTGCTGTGATTTTTAGCGTATCTTTTTGTATTGTTGTAGGCTGCTGTTTAGGCAGATTAACTATTATTGACTTACGAATAATGGTATCACTTTTTTCAGGTAAAGGTTTTAGCGTTGCTTTAGGTAAAAGTTTTGGTATAATTTGCTTTTTAGGTTTTACCACTTCTTTTTTAGGAGGTAAGCACTCCTTCATACCCCTTGTAATTAAGGTAGGTTTATTAGATACTTTGGAAAGCATGAAGGGCTGAGGTGATCCACCAGGATCAAATATAGTAGGCTTAGTTCTACATAATCCTTTGAGAAATGTTTTCTTTCCTACTTTTACTACTGCAAATTTTAATTGCATAAGTACATGACCACCGCTGTTTGCAAAAAAAGTTGTTCCCTCTGCAAACCATACATTTTCAGTAGTCCCATTATTACCACTAAAATTGGCTTTACAATAGCTTCCACTTTCAGCATAAACAGTATCCCAACTATAACCACAAATTGTATTTCCAACTTGTATAATATTTAATTGCAAAAATTCTGTCCCATCCATATCTCCTTCCCATGTACCTGTAATAGTTTGCGCATGTGGGGATTTATAAAGAAAAATGCAGTAAAAAAAGATGATGTATAATTTCTTCAAAATAGTAAGCTTAATTACATACTAAAATACGAATTTATATTTATCAACTTTCTTACTGCACTGTTAATTTCTTTGATCTGATTAGCTATCCAAAGTAACTTTTAGCATTTTATCTCCACCTTGTATATCATCTAAGAATTCTAAGCCTGAAGTTATTTTTCCAAAACATGTATGATTACCATCTAAATGTTGTGTACCTTGTCTGTTGTGACAAATGAAAAATTGCGACCCGCCAGTATTTCTTCCTCTGTGCGCCATACTCATTACACCCCTATCGTGGAATTGATTTGGTGATGCCACTTCGCAATTAATTGTATAACCTGGCCCACCTGCGCCTGTTCCATCCGGACAACCAGTTTGTACCATAAAATTTGGAATTACCCTGTGAAAACTTAACCCATCATAATACCCTTGAGTAACTAATTTCTTAAAATTTTCTAC
>JANMFB010000175.1:0-6647 GCA_031377605.1 Ferruginibacter sp. | reverse complement strand
ATTGGTAATGCAAAACAACAGTGAAGCCAATAAATTTATAGAGGCATTTTCGCAAGTGTATCGGTATATTTTACACAACCAAGATAATGAGTTGGTAAATATAAAATCGGAGTTGGAATTTATAAAGCCATATATTTTCTTATTGGAAAAAAGATTTAACCAAGGGCTTAAAATTGCAATTGAAATTCCAGATAAATATTTAAACAGCTACATAATACCTGCATCCTTACAAATGCTTATAGAAAATGCAATAAAACATAATATTGCAAGTAGTGCAAAACCACTAAGCATTTTATTGCATGCCAATGGCAACAATACACTCGTAGTAACTAATAATTTACAATTAAGGGAAACAGTAGAAAACTCAACAGAAATAGGTTTGCAAAATATTATAAAAAGATACCAACTTGTAAGCGGTAAAGAAGTATTTGTAGAGAAATCCAATCATGAATTTAAAGTTACATTACCGCTGATCAGTTTAAACCAATAACAGCCATGGATATCCTTATCATAGAAGACGAAATATTGGCTTCTGAAAGGTTACAGATGCTTATAAAAAATTACGATCCATCTATCAATATTGTAGGCTCACTCGAAAGTGTGGAAGAAGCAGTTCAATGGCTTAGTACAAAAAAACATCCTGATTTGTTGTTGGTAGATATACAGCTTGCAGATGGACATAGTTTTGATATATTCAAGAAAGTAACTACCAACAAACCCATCATTTTTACAACTGCTTATGACCAGTATGCCTTAGAGGCTTTTCAATTGCTAAGCATAGATTATGTACTAAAACCGGTTACTGCCGAAGCGCTCTCCAATGCATTTGCCAAGTACAAAATGCTTACACAAAATAATAATACACAAAATAATTTTGAAGATGTGCTTGCCTATGTTAAAGAAAATCTCACCTCAAAATATAAGAATCGTTTTTTAGCAAAAGTAGGGCAACGTATTTATTTTATACCGGTGCATGAGGTTGCTTGTTTTATTGCCGATGATAAAATTGTACACTTGGTAGCTAGAGATGGAAAGCGCTATATAAAAAATGCCACAATGGAAAAACTAGAAAAAATGGTAGACCCCAAACTATTTTTTAGGGCAAATAGAAAAATAATTTTGCATATAGATGTTATTGAACAAATAAAGCCATATGATAATAACCGGCTTCAAGTAGTTTTAAAAAATATAAATCCTGGTGAAGAAATAATAATAAGCCGTGAAAAAACAGCAGACTTTAAAATATGGGCAGACAGCTAGATTTATGTGAGCGAAATTATTTACAAAAAATGACGGACATTAGTGGCAAATAAAGCCCATGCAACAGATAGCTCATTTATCGAGAGATAATAAATTAAAAAAAATAATTGAATTGCAAGAGCCATTTATGCTCAATAAGCGAAACAACATTCATTTACATTTATGCAATTCAATCTTGAGCCAGCAACTAAGTACAAAAGTTGCGGATGTTTTTCAACAACGTTTTTTGGCGCTTTATAATAACAAAATACCCACCACAAAACAAGTAGTAGAAACCCCTTTCGAAACTTTGCGAAGTATTGGTCTTAGCAATGCCAAGGCTAATTATGTTCACAATGTTTGTCATTTCTTTTTAGAAAAAAAATTAAAAGATGCACGATTGCATAAAATGAGTAATGAGGAGCTTATTGCATTGCTTACACAAATAAAAGGCGTGGGCAAATGGACTGTAGAAATGGTATTGATGTTTACTATTGGCAGGGAAGATATTTTTGCCATAGATGATTTGGGCATACAACAGGCCATGTGTAAGCTATATAAAATTGATGAGACAAATAAAAAGGAAATGAAAGAAATAATGCTACATAAATCTGCCAAGTGGAGCCCGTATAGAACTTATGCTTGCAGGTATTTATGGGGATGGAAAGATAATGGGGCTTGATAAATAAAATTATCTAACTAAAACTTAAAGTTGTATCCATCCAATAATTTCTTCTAGATATTTTGCATCTACATCATCAAAATCGTTTAATAATTCGCTGTCTACATCTAACACCCCAAGCACTTCATTGTTTCTAATGATGGGTACCACTATTTCCGATTTAGATAAACTACTGCAAGCAATATGACCAGGAAATTTTTCTACATCTGGCACAATTAAAGTTTTGGCTTCCGCCCAAGAAGTACCACAAACACCTCTGCCTTTTTTTATACGTGTACAAGCTATAGGCCCTTGAAATGGTGCTAGCACAAGCTCGTCTTGCTTTACCAAATAAAACCCAACCCAAAGCCAGCCAAATTGTTCTTTTAAAGCAGCAGTTATGTTTGCAAGGTTTGCTATTAGATCTAGCTCTCCTTCTATTATTGCGTGAATTTGTGGTAATAAAGTTTCGTATTGTTCTGCTTTAGTTCCGGTGATTATGTTTAAGTCGTCTGCCATTTTAGTAAGTATTAAAGTATTAAGTATTTAGACTAGTTTGTAATGGAAGTATTTCTTTTAAATAACTTAGGGGTTCTAAAAATATTTAATAGTGCAAATGTAAACGATGGCTGTGTAAATTTTTTACTAAAATTACTTTTAAACCAATCGACATGCCCTAATTCCTAATCCCTAACTGCTAATCCACATTTCCCAATTCCCCCACAACTTTCCTCACCCAATCAAACTCATACCCTTTACCCACCAAATAATTCTGAAGTTTTGCTTTTTTTGTAAAAATATTTTTTTCTGATTTTAGCAATTTTAATTTTTCTGTTGCTAATTTTTGTAGGCATTTTTCATAGTCTTGGTCATCAATAGAAGCCATTGCTTTTTTTATACAATAAGGGCTTAATTGTTTTTGTTTGAGTTCGTATAATATTTTTGTTTTACCCCATTTGTTTACCCTAAATTTTCCTCCAGCATAAGCAATGGCAAATCGTTCTTCGTTTAAGTAATCTTCTTCTATCAATTTGCTAATCAGTTCCTCTACCTCATCTTTGTACAACCCAAATCCATAAAGCTTTTTCTTTACTTCTGCATGGTTACGTTCTTGGTAGGCACAATAGTGCTTTATTTTCCTAAAAGCAGCTTCAGTACCTATATTTTTTGTTTCAAAAGCCATTGTTGAGTAAAATGTGAATTTAATTGGGGTAAATCTTAATTTTTTTTCGCTTCCAATCTTTTATCTTTGGCAATATTAAATAAGAATTATGAAGTTTATCGTTTCATCTTCAGCCTTGCTGAAACAATTACAACAAATTAGTGGTGTAATTAATGCCAATACTGTATTGCCAATATTAGAAGATTTTTTGTTTGAAATTGACAAAGGCAAGCTAACTGTTACTGCTACCGATTTGGAAACAGTAATGAAAGTACATTTAGATATTGAGGCGAAGGATAGCGGACGTGTTTGTATTCCTGCAAAAATTCTGATGGATTCGCTTAAGAATATTTCGGAGCAACCACTTACATTTAACATAGATAAAAACTTTGCAGTTGAACTTACGAGTGATAACGGAAAGTATAAAGTAATGGGCGAAAATCCGGATAATTTTCCAAAAGAGCCAGCGGCAGACGACGAAAATAGTTTTACCATGTCTTCATCTGCTTTGGTAACGGCAATCAACAAAACCATTTTTGCTGTGAGCGGTGATGATCTTCGTCCAGCAATGACAGGTGTATATTTTCAGTTAGATAAGTCTGGTATTTCATTTGTAGCTACCGATGCTCACCGTTTAGTAAAATACACCCGTTCAGATGTTAGTTGCCCACAAGTACATAGTTTTATTGTGCCAAAAAAGCCATTAAATCTATTAAAAGGAGCATTGCCAGACAACGATGACGAACTTACACTTTCTTACAACAGCAATCACCTATTTGTGAAGCATGGAGGTACTGAACTTGTTTGTCGTTTGATAGATGCTCGTTTTCCTGATTATAAAGTGGTGATACCCGTAGACAATCCATATAAAATGAATGTAAACCGTAGCGATTTTCAAAGTGCGTTGCGTAGAGTAAGTGTCTTTAGCAACAAGAGTACAAACCAAGTTGCGCTTACTATTAGCGGTAATGAATTGCAATTGGCTAGTCAGGATGTAGATTTTAGTTTTGAAGGTAACGAGCGCATGGCTTGCACTTACGATGGTGAAGATTTACAAATAGCGTTCAATGCAAAGTTTTTGATTGAAATGCTAAATGGGGCAGATACTGCAGATATAAACATGGAACTAAGCACACCTACAAAAGCAGGAATTATAAAGCCAAGTGAGCAAGAAGAAAATGAAGAGTTATTAATGTTGGTAATGCCATTAATGTTGAATAATTAATTTGATCTAAAAAATAGCTAAAGCCCATTACGAAAGTTGTGGGTTTTTTTTTGATTTTGTAGTAAAATATATGATTATTTTTTGCACCTAAATTCGAAAGATAAAAGTAGCAGTAACAAAAGTTGATATTAAGCGAAACAGTGTAAAAACAAATGCAGAAAAAAGGCAAAGTAGTGTGTAGGCTTTGGTAAAAGATTGCCTTAATACCATTGTAAAATTTACCATAAAAATATTTAATGCAATTAGTACCTATTAAAACTTTTGATAACTATTTTTCTGCAAATATTATAAGCACAAGGCTGCAAGAAGATGGTGTAGCTAGTTTTTTAAAAGATGAATATAGTGCTACCATAAACCCTGTTTATAACAATGTAATTGGCGGTATAAAATTGATGGTTAATATTAATGATGTAGCTATTGCCTCAGATTTTTTGTTGCAATATGAAGAAGCCTATTTACAAACTATTTCATGCCCACAATGTGAAGCCAAAGAAATAATTTCGGTAACTGCGATATTGGAAAAAAGTGTTTTTGAAAAAATAATTGCCAAAATATTTAAAGATAAAAGTGTAGCAACAGAAAAGTATTATCTATGTCAAGGATGTGGGTGGAAAAATAAAACACTGCCATAAATTCAATAAATTAGCATAAATAATTTTAAATTGATAATATGGCTTATTAAAAACTCCTACTTCTGTTTAAACTTCGCAATGGCATTTTTACTAAACTCACTCAATATTAATTTACCACTTATCAAAGCACGTTCGTGTAAAAGTGTATCCCAATTTTCAGTTCCTCTCCAAAATATTTTTTTCATTTCTGCCATTGCCTCAGGGTTAGAATGTGCTAGGGCAGTAGCTAGGTGAGCAATAGATTCATCCATGTTTTCTACATTTTCATGTACTTCTGCAAACAATCCTTTTCGCTTTGCCCATTCGCTATTGCGCCACTTTGTAGCATCTATTGCTAATGCGGTAAAAGCAGCGGTTCCAATTTTTCTTTCTACTGCAGGGCCTACTACAAATGGACCAATACCCACTGCAAGTTCGCTTAGTTTAATATCTGCTCCATTTACTGCTATTGCATAATCTGCTGCAGAGGCAATGCCTACACCACCACCTACACATTTACCTTGTATCCTCACAATAATAAACTTGGGGCATTTACGCATATTGTTTATTACGTTGGCAAAACCACTAAAAAACACCTCACCTTCATTTATATTTTTGATCTGCAAAAGTTCATCAAACGACGCACCAGAACAGAAAGCACGCTCACCGCTACTTTTTATTATTATTACTTTTGTTTCTTCATGCGTGCCGGCAAAGTGTATTTCTTTTGCAAGATCCTCCAATTGCTTAGAGGGCATAGAGTTACTTTGTGGATGTGAAAATTCAATGGTTGTCACCCCAGCGTGAGTTTCAGATGTTACAGTTCCTAGTTCCATTTTTAAATTTTGTTGAAAGTTGTTAAATATTGTTTGTGATTTAGGGTGTTGTTTATTTTGTTGATAGTTGTTGAATATTGTTTGTGATGTTGAGTATTGTTTATGTTGTTGAGCATTTTGTAAAGTTTTAAGATGCTTTAACTAAATAGCATTTTCAACTATTTTTAAACGTTTAAACTTTCAACTATTCTTCAACAATCATTCAACAATTACTTCACTGCATCCCTCATCTCCACCATAGTTAGTATTGTTCCTACGCCTACTATTTCGTCAGCATCATCAAAAATTTCTACCAACCATTTCACAATTCCCTTTGGTATATCTTGCCCTTGTACAAAAGCTACATCGGGATTTACCTCTTTTAATTCTTGTGCGGTTTTTTCTTTACAAGTAAAACGAATGTAAATAGAATTGCCTGGATACACGGGTTTTGTAAAACGCATTTCATCAATACCATAATTTAGTAATACAGGATTTTTTTCAAAGCTATCTACAAACAAACCTGCGGAAGCACTTATAATAAAGTAACCATGTGCTACTTGCTCGGTAAACATGGTTCCTGTAAAATCTGTTTCTATTTTGTGTGCATAAAAATGATCGCCACTCAAGGTTGCAAATGCATCAATATCTTCCTTTGTAATTAACCTTTTTTTAGAAATAAGTTGGTCACTAATTTTTATTTCTTCAAAATATTTTTTGAAAGGATGTTTATCTGCATCTATTTTTCCTTCAGCATATTGTTGATGCACATTGGTTATTGCAGTTATCATGGTAGGCGAACCTTGTATGGCTGTGCGTTGCAAGTAATGCTTCACACCACGTAAGCCGCCCATCTCCTCGCCACCACCTGCTCGCCCAGGGCCTCCATGTACAAGGCTTGGAAGCGGAGACCCATGCCCAGTACTCTCTTTTG
>JANMFB010000151.1:0-3974 GCA_031377605.1 Ferruginibacter sp. | reverse complement strand
AAAAATGAAAAACCCAATCAAGGTTTTTTATTTTAGTCCTAAAGGTACTACAGATAGTACACCTATTGTTATACTTATGCATGGAGCCAAACGTGATGCATCTGCATATTTAGATGATGCTACAAATGCAGCTATAGTATTTGGGTGCAGAGTAATTGCCCCTGAGTATGATCAAGAAGATTACCCAGGCTTAGAAATGTATAATATGGGGAATGTGTTTGACAATAAAACTTGTCGATTTAATTCGCAAGAAAAATGGAGCTTTTCCATTATAGAGCCTTTATTTGATTCGGTTGTCTCGCAAATAAAAAGCGTATGCAAAGGTTATTATTTGTATGGTCACTCAGGCGGTGCTCAATTTGTGCATCGTTATCTAATGTTTGTAAACAAGCATAGAGTAATAAAATCTGCTATTGCTAATAGTGGCTGGTACACTGCTACAGATGATAAAGTGGATTTCCCATTTGGTTTAAAAAAATCTCCTCTCGATAAAAGTAATTTAACCGCATTTTTTGGCAATAAAGTTTATGTATTATTAGGCATGGCAGATACAGATAGAGATAGCAAAGATTTTAATGCAACAATGGAAGCTGATGCACAAGGAAGAACCAGATTTGAAAGAGGTAAATATTTCTTTAAGACTGCAAAAAGTAAAGCTACCGAGCTTCAAATACCATTTAATTGGGAGGAATATTTTGTGCCAAATGTAGGGCACTCAAATAGTGGAATGTCAAAGTTTGCATTTTCATTGTTTTTTATGGATTTACAACATTAATAAAAAGATAGTATGCATAAATTAAAAAAATATTTATTGTCCTTGGCTTGTTTAATCCTGTACCAATGCACCAATGCACAAATTGGAGAATTTGAGCAAGATTCCACTTATGGATTAAGCAATGTTAATAACAACTCTCAAGCACTTAAATTAAAAAGCGGATATGTATTAGGAGATGGTATCACCATACAATCAGGAAGCGGGCGACTAAATTTTTCTCAAAGTTTACAAACCTCATTTGCTGCAAACTCATTTAATAAAAACTTATCTGGGTTAAACTCACAGTTCAATATAAATAGAGCCAGGCTTACCATGGTTGGAAATCTATTTGATAATAAAATAAATATTGTAGCGAGGGTAAACTTCCCTTCCGATTTTCAAAGTGTAACAACAGGTACACGAAGTTTTAATACTACTTTGCAAGAGGCCTATATAGAGTACAGATTAAATAGAAAGCATACAATTAATTTTGGTCTTAGAGCTGATTATATTGATTCTAGAGAAACTAGAATGGAAGGAGAAAACTTAGGATTCATTAATAGAAGTGCACTTTCTGGTGCTTTTGATGCCATTTTTGACTACGGCATAAGATACAAGGGAAACTATAAACTCGGAGGAAGACATTTATTAAAATCATATGCCTCTATTACCACAGGCGATAGCAGATCTAGCTTACAAAAGAATTATGGTGGATTTAAATATGGAGCTAGAATAGATTATTTGCCATTCGATAGATTTTCGAAAGGAGGCGAATTTTATATGGATGATATAGCAAGAGAGCAGAAGCCTAAGTTGGTTCTTGGGGTAATCTTTAGCTATAATGACGGTGCTAGCTCTGCATTAGGAACCAATGGAGGCCGGTTTTTGTATGGAGATGTAGATCGAAATATTTTACTGCCTAAGTACTCTAAATTCGGAACTGATTACTTATTTAAATACAAGGGTTTTTATTCCATGGGAAGTTATTTTACTACCAGTTCTACTGTTCCAAATAGCATTAAAGGAGAGTTTAGGCTAAATGGTCAATTTACTCCATACGCAGCTACACAAACAGAAGAACAAACAAAAAATATAGTTCAAAATAGACTTAATCTTGGTAGTGCATTTAATGTGCAGGCAGGTTACCTTTTAAAATCAGATTGGGCATTCGGACTGCGATACACAGAATTAAAATCGAATACAATCTCTGCTAATTTTGCTCAGTATAATAGGTATTACACATTTGTGTTTTCCAGATATATTTCTGGCAACAATATGAAAATACAAACAGAAATAGGTTATGAAGAATTAAATAATAGTTTTAAATCAGCTACCCAAAAAGGAAACAATTATGCACAAGTAATGGTTACTGTGCAACTATAAATTAAAATTTATGAAGATGAAAAAAATAGTATCGTATGTTTTTTTGACATTTTTTGTATTCAAAACATCAATGGCTCAATTAAACGAAATACAAAACCAAGAAGTAGATTCTACGCTAATGTATAAAAATGGAGAAGGCGTTTTTATAAATTTAGGTAAGGGAGGTGCAAACAAAATAAATATTTTTACAACAATCCAATCGGGACTTCAAATAAGCAAAATTGATTCAGGATTTAATTCCTCAAAATCGAACAGAATGTCTTTAAACCTAGCAAGAGTAAATTTAAATTTTTCGGGTCTAAAAGATAAAGTTCAAATGGGAATTGTAACAGACTTCACTAGTACAACACCAATTTTAGAAGGTTGGGTTGGATTTAACTTTTGGAATAAAAGAGCAAAATTAATTCTAGGGCAGAGACAAACGCATACCAATAACCGTTTGGCTATGGCAGATGAAAGATTTGCTTCCTTTATGGGCCAAACTATAGCAGGTAAATCTATTGATGGAACGGTGTATGGAGGGTTAATGCAAAATTTTGTAGGTGCTAGCAGAGAAGGTGGTTTGTTTTTTGAAACAAATTTTAACCTAAAAAAATGGAAATTTTATCCTTCTGTTTCTATAACAACCGGCGAGGGCCAAAACTTTTTTGATCCAACACCAAATTTGGGATTAAAATATGGCGGCAGATTAGACATTTTGCCCCTTGGCGATTTTATTAAGAACAATGCATTTATAGCACATGATATTTATAGGGAACAAAAACCAAAGTTAGCATTTGGCGCAGCTGCAAGTTTCAATGCAAAAGCAAATAGTCCAATTGGATCTGAAAATAATACTTTGATAAAAATTTATAATAGAGATGGTGCGTTAGCTTTTGCAGATTATACAAAAATAATTGGAGATCTTATCTTTAAATATAAGGGCTTTTCTATAGTAGGTGAATATGCAAATACATCTGTAACAGGCAAAGATTTATACTCCAATATTGCAGGTACAAGAAAGTTGACTACTGACACTGCAAGTGCGTATTACAACGTAGGTACTGCTATTAATGTGCAATCTTCTTACATTTTTAAAAATGGCTTAGCTTTAGATGTTAGAGTTACTTCAATTAAACCTGAATATTCCATTGCAACATCTAGAGTACAAGAACAAACTTGGTATGGCTTAGGTATAAACAAATACCTAAGTAATAATGCCATAAAAGTTGGATTAAATGTTAACTATATTGACGATAAAAGAATATTACTACCTACAAAAAAGTGGATGGGTAATTTAGCTATACAAATCATAATGTAAAATAATAAACTCATGAAAGTAGGATTTTTTTATTCAATAAGCTTGATGCTTCTTTTTGCTAGTTGTAAATCTGATATCACTTTTACACCTATAATAGTACCACAAAAAACAGACTTACTCATTTCTGAAATTTCCACTGCAATAAATACTGACCCTTTAGCAGCAGGAACGAGAAGCCATTATGTAGAATTATATAATGGAACAGGAAATAGCATTGACTTATCTAATTATGCTATTGGCTATTTTGCAGTTACAGATAATAATACCATTTCAAGTTTCAGTTTTCCAACTGGTTTTTTTATTCAGTTGCAAAGAACGTTGCCTAATGAGAAATGTTATATTATAGCATCTCCACAAAGCGACCCCATAAATATTAAAAGAGATACTATTTGGGGCACTACGAGCACTTTAGCGGCTCAGTCTAGTACACCATTACAACTAAGTGGCAATAGTGCTATTGCGCTGTTAAAAAAAGACCCAGCAGGTTCTATAGTTTTAGCAACAATCAATTATAGAATTATTGATGTATTTGGCAGC